>NZ_JARBAE010000049.1:0-49423 GCF_033795305.1 Streptomyces sp. AK02-01A | reverse complement strand
GAGGATGAGGTCCTGGTCGAGGGTGATGCGGCCGAAGTCCATGGCCACGGTGGTGGTGGTCTTGTCTCCGGTGTGGGTGAGGTCGTCGATGCCGGCTGATGCGCTGGTCATGACGGCTTCGGTACGCAGCGGGTTGATCTCCGAGACGGCGCCGACGAACGTGGTCTTGCCCACGCCGAAGCCGCCCGCCACCACGATCTTCGCGCTGGTGGTTGAGCGGGCCGCACCGCCGCTAGAGCTTGCGAAGTCCACTGAGCACCCTTTCGAGCAGTGTCACATCCGGCGTGCCGCCGGCCTCTCCATTGCCTGGCTGGTGGATGGCCACCATGCCCGCCTCCGCCAGGTCGGCCACCAGAATGCGGGCGACCCCGAGCGGCATCGTCAGCAGCGCCGACACCTCCGCGACGGATTTGACCTCACGGCACAGGTGGCAGATCCGCTGGTGCTCGGGGAGCAGGGTGGCGAGATGTGCCGGGTCTGCCGTCGTACTGACCAGTGCCTCGATGGCGAGCTGGTACCGCGGCCGGGTCCGGCCGCCGGTCATGGCGTACGGACGTACCAGCGGTTGGTCGCCTTCAGGACCGTACGAGGCGTCGACTGAGACGCCGTACGGATCGTGAGAGGCGGGTGGCGGGGTCATGAATCCTCCGGGCGTGACAGCAAGATGTCTGCGTGCCGTCTGACTTGGCCGGTGGGGGGCCGGATGGGCGGCCTGACGGTGGTGGAGCTGGGGGCTGTGCCTGGAAACCTCAGTGCAACAGGCTTCCCTGGAGCTCGGCGCGCAGGTCCGGAGTGAGGACCGTACCGGCGCGGTCGACCAGGAGGGCCATCTCGTATCCCACCAGACCGATGTCGCACTCGGGGTGGGCGAGCACGGCCAGGGAGGAACCGTCGGAGACGGACATGAGGAAGAGGAAGCCGCGCTCCATCTCCACCACGGTCTGGTTGACCGGGCCGCCTTCGAAGATCCGGGACGCCCCCGCGGTCAGCGAGGTAAGACCGGACGCCACGGCCGCGAGCTGGTCGGCTCGGTCGCGGGGGAAGCCCTCGGACATGGCCAGCAGAAGTCCGTCTGCGGAGACCACCACTGTGTGGGACACCCCAGGGGTGTTGTCCACGAAGTTGGTGATCAACCAGTTCAGATTCTGCGCAGCCTGACTCATCGGACTCAACTAACGCTCCTGCTGGTGAGAGTTGCCGAGGTTGAAGCCGCTGTTCGCCGGGCCGGTGTTGCCTGCCTGACGACCCTGCTGGATACCCCGACGGAGATTGGTCAGCCGGCCGCGTACGTCAGCGGGCGCACGCGACACCTGCGGACCGGCCTGATTGTTCTGTTCCTGTGCGGTGCCGGGCACCAGATTGGCGCGCGGCACCCGGCGCGGCAGACCGGAGGTGGTGATGCCGCCCGCCGCGGGCTTCTTGACCCGCTCGGCCTGGCGTACCAGCTCGTCGTTGGGAGACGTGCGCCAGGAGGAGGTGACACCGGTGCCGTTGGCGCCCGGACCGTTCAAGCCCGGGCCATGGTTGCCCGGACGGTTGGCGGGCTCGCGCTGCGGCATCGGTTCCCGCCGCGGCGGCTGAGCCGGATGGGACGGGCCCTGCTGGTGCGGCGCCTGCTGCTGGCCGCCCTGCTGTGTGCCGTGGAACCAGTTGGTCTCCAGATTGTCGAACAGCGGCGTACGTCCGTCACCGGGACCGGCCGGAGGCAGCGCCTCGGGCTGCTGCTGGTGCGGCGGTCCCTGCTGGCGGTAGCCGCCCCCCGAACCGGGCGCCGGAGCCGGCGCCGGAGGCCGCGGAGCGTTGAAGTCCTGCTGGGCGCCGTAGCCCTGCGGAGCGTTGTAGTCCTGCTGCGGCGCGTTGTAGTCGGACGGCGCGTGGAAGCCGGACTGGTTGTTGTAGTCCTGCTGCGTGCCGTAGTCCTGCGGGGCCGCGTAGTCCTGGCGGTAGCCCGCCGCCGGGGCGTTGAAGTCCGGACGCGGGAACTGGGCCGTGGCCGCGGCGTCCGCGGGACCGCCCTGGTGCGGGATGTTCGCGTCGGGCCGGGGCCCGTTCAGGTCCGGGCGCTGGAACTCCGCGGTGGAACCGGGACCCTGCTGCTCGGCAGACGGCCGCGCGTACTGGCCCGTGGAGTCGTGCTCCTCGTGGCCGCGCGGCGTGTCCAGCGGCGAGCGCTGCTGCTGTTCCGCGCCCCAGCTCGTGGTCTCGGGACGCTGGGACCGCTGCGGCTGCGGGTTGCCGCCCGGCAGCTCGGCGCGCGGTCCGCCGGGCGGCGGGAGCTGCCGGCCGCGGTCGGGCGCGCCACCCTGCTGGAAGGCGTTCTGGGCACGGCCGCTGAAGCCGTTCTGGCCACCGGGGCCGTTCTGACCGGCCTGGTGGTTCGGACCGTTCTGGCTGTTCGGACCGTTCTGGCCGAGAGGCGCGCCGGGATAGTCCGTGCGGCCCTGGCCGTTCTGGCCCGGTCCGTTCTGGCCTGGTCCGTTCTGGCTCTGGCCGCCCTGGCTCGGAGCGCCGAAGGCGTTCTGGCCGAAGACACTGGGCAGACCGGAGTCCTGGCGCGGCGGGTCCTGTCGGCCATCGGCCTGCGGACCGCCGTGCGTCCCGTCACGGGCGGGCAGCGCGGCGCGCGGGCTCGTACCGGCGCCGACCTGGCCGCGCGGCGAACCGGCACCGAGACCGGGACGGCCGCCACCGGCCGCACCGGGACCGCCGGGCAACTGGCCGCCGGCACCGGCGGGAGCCTGGCCCACGCCGTTCTGGCCACCGGCGCCCGGCCTGCCCACCGGGGCCTTCTTGCCGCCGTGCGCGACATCGACCGGCAGCATGACCAGCGCGGTCGTACCACCGGAGTCGGAGGGCCGGAGCTGGATCCGGATGCCGTGCCGCAGGGACAGCCGGCCGACCACGAACAGACCCATGCGGCGGGAGACCGAGACATCCACGGTGGGCGGCGAGGCGAGCCGCTCGTTGATCGCCGCGAGGTCCTCCGGAGAGAGACCGATACCGGTGTCGTGGATCTCGACCAGGACGCGTCCGTCGGGCAGCGCGTGACCGGTGACCCGGACCTTCGTCTGCGGCGAGGAGAACGACGTCGCGTTCTCCAGCAGCTCGGCGAGCAGGTGCACGAGGTCGTTGACGACGCGTCCGGCGACCTCGGTCGCGGGGACCGAGGCCAGTTCGATGCGCTCGTACTGCTCCACCTCGGAGGCGGCGGCACGGAGCACGTCGACCAGCGGGACGGGCCGGGTCCAGCGGCGGCCCGGTTCCTCACCGGCGAGGACCAGCAGGTTCTCGCCGTTACGGCGCATACGGGTCGCGAGGTGGTCCAGCTTGAAGAGCGAGGAGAGCTGGTCCGGGTCGGCCTCACGGGATTCCAGCTCGGAGATCAGCGAGAGCTGGCGCTGGATGAGGCCCTGGCTGCGGCGCGAGAGGTTGGTGAACATCGCGTTGACGTTGCCTCGCAGCAGGGCCTGCTCGGCGGCGAGCCGGACCGCCTCGCGGTGCACGTCGTCGAAGGCCGTGGCGACCTGTCCGATCTCGTCCCGGGAGTGCACACCGACCGACTCGACGGAGGTGTCGACATCCTGTGGGTCCGACTCGGAGAGCTGCTTGACCAGTTCGGGCAGCCGTTCCTGGGCGACCTTGGTCGCCGTGTCCTGGAGCCGGCGCAGCGAGCGGATCATGGAGCGGGCCACCACGAAGGCGCCGACGAGCGAGACGCCGAGGACGACAAGGATCAGCGCGGCGTTGATGAGCGCCTCGCGCTGCGAATCGGTGCGCAGCTCGCGGGCCTTGCCCTCCATCTCGCCCAGCAGCGTGGCCTCGATGGTCTTCATCGCGTTGATCCGCGTGGAGGCCTGGTCGGTCCAGTCCAGATACGAGCGCGGCGGCGCCTTGGCCAGGCCGTCGGAGTTGTCCAGCACCCGGTCCGCGTACTTCTCGGCGGCGTCGATCTCCGAGCTGCCCTGGCCGTTGAGCGGAGCCATCAGCTCTTCGGCGTCGCCGCCCATGGACTCGTACAGCGAGCTGAAGGAGGTGAGGGCGTTCTGTTCCTTGGTCGCCGCGGCCAGACCGTAGAGGCGGTCGTTCTCGGTGAGTTTGCCGCGCGTCTTGTCGGTGGACGGCAGTGCGGCGGCGATGATCGCCCGCTGGATGGAGGCGTACTCCTTGGCGGACGAGAACGCGGCCAGCGCGCGGGTCCGCTTGATCATGTCCGGGTTGCTGGTGGCCTGGGCCATGTCCTGCGAGAGGCTCAGCAGCGAGTCGATCAGACCGCTGTACGCGTCCACCGTCAGGGAGTGCGAGTCCGAACCCGAGGCGTAGGCGTCCTTGCGGATCTCATTGATCTGGTTGACCTGGGTGGCGATCTGGTTGACGTTGGAGCGGATGCTCTCCAGCGCCTCGTCGCCATCGGTGTTCCCGATGTCCACCGTGGCGTCGAGGAAGGCCTTCTTCGCCCGGTCGGTCTTGGTACGGCGGTCCTGGACCTTGAAGTCCTTGGCGCCCATGCCGTTGGTGAGGGGACCTGCCGAGTCGTCACGCTCCGCCTGGAGCGCGGCGGCGAGGGTGGTCGCCTCCTTGGTCATCTTGGTCAGCAGTTGCATGTGCTCCAACTGCTGTATTTCATTGAGCGACTCATCGATCCGGAGTCCGCCCAGTGTGGTGGCGGCGACCACCGGCAGGGTGAGCAGAGCCACCAGCCGGGTGCTGATGCGCCAGTTGCGCAGGGCTATTCGTGAACCCGCGTCAGGTGGTGCGGTGGGCTTCGGCGCGGCCGAAGTGCCTTCGCCACCCGGCGCCGTCCCGGGATGTCCGCCGCGGCCGCCGCTCTCGCCGGAGGGGGCCGGGCCCGGGTTCTGGGTGTGCTGGGGCGAGGAGCCGCGGTCGGTTCCGCCGCGGGGCTCCTGCTCCGCCGCAGCACTGCTATCCCTCTTGTAACGTCCCTGCACTAGCGTCGCAACCTCTGGACCAGGCGTCCTACCGCTGAACGGCGGGACGGTGTCGGCGTCGTGGGGCGCAGAACGCTCCCCATGGTGGTCGTGAGTGACCGGCGCTGCTCCCCTTCTCCGCCGCCACTCGGCGCTGCGTTGCGCCTCTGCGCGCCGGTTTGAAACCCGCGGCGGTGGGGGGAATTCCAGCACAGTGCAGGATCTCCAACAAGGGCCGAGGGCAGGGCCGTGACCTGGATGACAGGGCGTGAGCGGCGAGTCACAAGCCGTAGAAAGTGTTCACGGAGAAACCGGACGTATACCGACGATCTGCTTACGGGTGGGGGGTGTCCAGGACCTGATGATCAGCAGCGGAATGGAACGTTCAGTAATGCAATGTCCGTTTCAGTGATGCCCGATCGCTGTCCGTAATGAGAGAAATGCCGGTGGAGCCGTGAGCAAACTCACACGGAGATCGCCGTTGGATCCCCGCTCCGGCGGGGAATCGGATGTTTAGCCTGGCGCTTTACAGGGATGGCAAATCCGACAACCGGCGCTCCGTGCGCCTCTCTATCTGACAAGGTCTGACGCCACAGATGAAGACGACGAAGATGTTCCGCGCCACCGCCAACCCCCGGCGCACCACGCTGGCGCACCTCAAGGACCTCAAGGATCTCAAAGGCGCCGAAGGGCTGGTCCCCACCGAGCGTCCGGAGCATCGCGCCGTCCTGCCGACCCGGACCGCCAATCCCCGCCGTACGATCCTGATGGACGCGCCCACGGCGAAGTAGGTTCCCCGCAGGCGCCGATCGGCTGATCCGTCGGCGCCCGTCGGTCCCGGTCCGGCCGATCGGTCCGTGCGCATCCGTACGGGACCGCGCCGGGCGACGCGCGCGGAGCGCCGGCCTCATACTGGGCGTATCCGGGTCATCCCGACGGCGCGGCGAGGCGCGGCGGCGGCGGGTCGCGGGCCCGCGAAGATCCGCCGTGCATGGCCTAGCCTGGAGCGTCAGTCTCCAGACCAGCCAGCAAGTGAGGGGCGACAGCATCCCGTGCGCATCGCCAGATTCTCCATCGACGGCAATGTCGCCTTCGGCGCGGTCGAGGGCGAAGGCAGCGGCGACTCCGCCGGCCTCGTCCTCGACATCATCAAGGGCATTCCGTACACCGACTTCGAGCTCTCCGGCACCAAGGTCCCGCTGAGCAAGGTACGGCTCCTCCCGCCCGTCCTCCCCAACAAGGTCGTCGGCATCGGCCGCAACTACGCGGAGCACGCGGCGGAGCTGGGCAACGAGGTCCCCGAGGCGCCCGTCGCCTTCTTCAAGCCCACCACCTCGGTGATCGGCTCCGGCGACGCGATCGAGTACCCCTCCTTCTCCAGCGAGGTCCACTACGAGGCCGAACTGGCCGTCGTCATCGGCCGGCTGTGCCGCGAGGTCCCGCGCGAGCGCGTCAAGGACGTCATCTTCGGCTACACCTGCGCCAATGACGTCACCGCCCGCGACACGCAGAAGCGGGAGAAGCAGTGGGCCCGCGCCAAGGGCTTCGACACCTCGTGCCCGCTCGGTCCCTGGGTGGAGACGGATCTCGACCCGTCCGACGTCACCATCCAGTGCACGGTCAACGGCGAGCAGCGCCAACTGGGCCGTACGAGCGAGATGATCCGCTCCATCGAGGACCTGGTCGTCCACATCACCGAGGCCATGACCCTGCTCCCCGGCGACGTCATCCTCACGGGCACCCCCGCGGGGGTCGGCCCACTCAGCGTCGGCGACGAGGTCGCCGTCACCATCGAAGGCATCGGCACTCTCACCAACAAGGTGATCAAGCGTGGCTAGCGCACATATCGGTACAGACAAGCACGTCCGGGTACGTTTCTGTCCCTCGCCGACCGGAAACCCTCATGTGGGTCTGGTCCGCACCGCCCTGTTCAACTGGGCTTTCGCCCGGCACACCGGCGGCACCCTGGTCCTGCGGATCGAGGACACCGACGCGGCCCGCGACTCCGAGGAGTCGTACCACCAGCTCCTCGACTCGCTGCGATGGCTGGGGCTCGACTGGGACGAGGGCCCCGAGGCCGGCGGCCCGCACGAGCCGTACCGCCAGTCGCAGCGGATGGACATCTACCGCGACACCGCCGAGAAGCTGCTTGCCGCCGGTCACGCGTACCACTGCTACTGCACCGCCGAGGAGCTGGAGGCCCGCCGCGACGCGGCCCGCGCCGCCGGCCGGCCGTCGGGCTACGACGGCCACTGCCGCGATCTGACCGACGAGCAGCGGGCGGCGTACGAGGCCGAGGGCCGCAGCTCCATCGTCCGCTTCCGGATGCCCGACGAGCCGATCACCTTCACGGACCTCGTCCGCGGTGAGCTGACCTTCACGCCGGAGAACGTCCCGGACTACGGCATCGTCCGCGCCAACGGCGCACCGCTCTACACGCTCGTCAACCCGGTCGACGACGCGCTGATGGAGATCACTCATGTGCTGCGCGGCGAGGACCTGCTCTCCTCCACGCCGCGCCAGGTCGCGCTCTACCGGGCGCTGATCGAGCTGGGCATCGCCAAGGACATCCCGGCGTTCGGGCATCTCCCCTATGTCATGGGCGAGGGCAACAAGAAGCTCTCCAAGCGCGATCCGCAGGCGTCCCTCAACCTCTACCGCGAGCGCGGGTTCCTGCCCCAGGGTCTGCTCAACTACCTTTCGCTGCTCGGCTGGTCCCTCTCCGCCGACCGCGACATCTTCTCCATGGAGGAGATGGTCGCCGCCTTCGACATCGCGGACGTCAACGCCAACCCGGCCCGCTTCGACCTGAAGAAGGCCGAGGCGATCAACGCCGACCACATCCGGCAGCTCGATGTGAAGACGTTCATCGAGGCCTGCGGTCCCTGGCTCAGGGCCCCGTACGCGCCGTGGACGCCGGAGTCCTTCGACACGGCCGCCTTCGAGGCGCTGGCGCCGCTGGCCCAGACCCGGGTCACCGTCCTCTCGGACATCACAGCCAATGTCGACTTCCTCTTCCTCGACGAGCCGGTGTGGGACGAGGCGTCCTGGGCCAAGGCCATGAAGCCGGGCGCGGACGCTCTGCTGGCCACCGCCCGTACGAAGATCGCCGAGGCGGACTGGAACGCGGAGGCCCTCAAGAACGCGGTCCTCGCGGCCGGTGAGGAGCACGGCCTCAAGCTCGGCAAGGCCCAGGCGCCGGTCCGGGTCGCGGTCACCGGCCGCACGGTGGGCCTGCCGCTCTTCGAGTCGCTGGAGATCCTGGGCCGTGAGCGCACGCTGGCGCGTATCGACGCCGCGCTGGCGAAGGCGAAGCCGGTGGCGTAGCCGACGCGCCCAGGACGGGCGGCGGCGGCCACCGAGCCCGGTGACCGCCGCCGCCCGTCCTCCCGTCTACCGCCCGGTACGGATCACCGATCCGGGCCGCTTCCGGGGCCGCCGCGAGCCCATACCCGTTTTGGAGCGGTGTCCGGCATCGGGTAATGTTCTTCCTGCGCACCCCGGGAAGGCCAAAAGGTCCGGCCGGGAAACGCAGACCAAACAAACCCCCACAACTGGGGGTTCAGTTTTGGTGGGCTATGGTGTAATTGGCAGCACGACGGTTTCTGGTTCCGTTAGTCTAGGTTCGAGTCCTGGTAGCCCAGCGCAGATGTTTCTGCAACGCCCCCGTTGTGTAGCGGCCTAGCACGCTGCCCTCTCACGGCAGTAGCGCCGGTTCGAATCCGGTCGGGGGTACAGATCCTTCTCTCCGATGCTTTCGGGTCGCACCCGGACGCGTCGATGCAGGATCGCTAGGGCCCCCGTTGTGTAGCGGCCTAGCACGCTGCCCTCTCACGGCAGTAGCGCCGGTTCGAATCCGGTCGGGGGTACTGGATTTAAATCACCATGGGCTATGGTGTAATTGGCAACACGACGGTTTCTGGTTCCGTTGTTCTAGGTTCGAGTCCTGGTAGCCCAGCGCAGTTGTTTCTGCAATGCCCCCGTTGTGTAGCGGCCTAGCACGCTGCCCTCTCACGGCAGTAGCGCCGGTTCGAATCCGGTCGGGGGTACACATCGAGAAGGCCCTCCGCATCGCGGAGGGCCTTCCCGCTTTCCGTCATACGTCGCAACCGCCGTCGCCGAAGCGCCTGTTGGACTCCTCGGCCTCGGCCAGCCGGCGCAGGCTCAGCAGCACCGGCTCGTACAGCACGGTCAGCGCGACCGCGGCCTCGATCTGTTCGTACGCTGTCCCGTACCGCTCGATCATGTCCAGGTCGGTGACGGCGAGTTCGCCGGCCAGCCGCCCGTACGCCAGCAGATCGCCTTGGTCGCACGGGTATCCCGTCCTGGAGAGCCCGGCGATCGCGGCGACCAGCGTCCGGTAGGCGGGCGAGCGGTCGCCGTCCTGGCGCGCCATGGTCCAGCCGAGCTCCTCCAGCAGCGCGTCCGCCCGCCGGCGCGCGGTCCGCGCCGCCTCGTCCTGGCCGTCGGCGGCGTCGGTGGAGCCCTGCGGCAGCGCCCAGACCGCGGCGCCGAGCCGCATGTGATGGTCGAGCGACTCGTCCTCCACCGCGACCAGGACCTCCCGGGCCGTGGCCACCGGCATCCGTCCCACCTGGATCAGCGCCCGCACCAGGCGCAGCCGGCGCAGGTGGTCCTCGTCGTACTCGGCCTGGGTCGCGCTGATCCGGCGGCCGGGCCGGAGCAGTCCCTCGCGCAGGTAGTACTTGATCGTGGCGGTGGTGATCCCGCTGCGGTCGCTCAGCTCCGCCATGCGCATCCCGGTTGCACCTTTCACTGGATAGTGGAACTATCTAATCATGGATAGTTCCACTATCCAGTGGCTGAGCGGTGACCGGCGAACGGGGACGGGCATGACCACGAAGACGATCGAGGGACGGATGACCGCACGGGGCGACGGAGAGGTGACCGTCTTCCTGATCGGGATGCGTATCAACAAGTTCCGCGCCCTGCGGAGCTGGTGGCCGGTGGCGCGGGCGATGCCGCGGATGCTCAAGGAGCTGTCGCGGGACAGGGACAGCGGGCTGATCGGCGCCACGACGCTGCTGGGCGGACCGCGGCTGGTGTATCTCGTCCAGTACTGGGACTCGAAGGAGAAGCTGCTGGCGTACGCCTCCGCGCCGGACCAGGAGCACCGGCCGGCCTGGGCGGCCTTCAACCGCCGGCTGCGGGCCGGCCGGGGCGAGGTGGGTTTCTGGCACGAGACCTATGTCGTCCCGGCGGGCTCGTACGAGAGCGTCTACGTCAACATGCCGGAGTTCGGACTCGGCGGGGCCACCGGAGTCGTCCCCGTGGGGAGCCGCGGCGAAAGTGCGGCCGACCGTCTCGCGGCCGGGACGCGACGGCCGGACGTGGCCTGAGCGGGCCGGGCCGGCGCTGACGGACGTACCGGCCGAGGCGAGGCGGCTCAGCCGGTGCGGCGCAGCGCCTCGCTCAGCCGCCCGGCCGCGTCGATCACGGCCTGGGCGTGCATCCGGCCCGGATGCCGGGTGAGCCGCTCGATCGGTCCTGATACCGAGACCGCGGCCACCACGCGATTGGAAGGGCCGCGCACCGGCGCGGAGACCGAGGCCACGCCCGGCTCGCGCTCGCCGATCGACTGGGCCCAGCCCCGGCGGCGTACTCCCGACAGCGCCGTGGCCGTGAACCTGGCGCCCTGCAGACCGCGGTGCAGCCGCTCCGGCTCCTCCCAGGCCATCAGGATCTGGGCCGAGGAGCCCGCCTTCATGGTCAGTGTGGAACCCACCGGGACCGTGTCCCGCAGGCCCGACAGCCGCTCCGCCGCCGCCACGCATATCCGCATGTCGCCCTGGCGGCGGTAGAGCTGCGCGCTCTCGCCGGTCACGTCCCGCAGATGTGTGAGGACGGGCCCCGCCGTCGCCAGCAGCCGGTCCTCGCCGGCCGCGGCGGCCAGCTCCGCCAGCCGCGGGCCGAGAATGAAGCGGCCCTGCATGTCCCTGGCCACTATCCGGTGGTGTTCCAGTGCCACGGCCAGCCGGTGGGCCGTGGGTCGTGCGAGCCCGGTCGCCGCGACCAGCCCGGCGAGGGTGGCCGGACCGGACTCCAGGGCGCTCAGTACCAGAGCAGCCTTGTCGAGAACGCCGACGCCGCTAGAGTTGTCCATGAAACGATACTCGCGTCTCACTCTGTGAAACGCAAGTTCATTTTCCCGGGGAACTTGCAAACCTGTAAGGACGGGCTCGCGGACCACGGGCCCCCAGCCGGCGCCGCGTACGTGGGGGAGCGGACGCGGGCCCACACATCTCTAGAAGCGCCGCCGCACAAGGCCGGCCGGAGGGAAAGCGATGGGTAGGACACTCGCGGAGAAGGTCTGGGACGATCATGTCGTCCGGCGCGCAGAGGGCGAGCCCGACCTCCTCTTCATCGATCTGCACCTGCTGCACGAGGTGACCAGCCCCCAGGCCTTCGACGGCCTCCGTATGAGCGACCGGCGGGTCCGGCGGCTCGACCTCACCATCGCGACCGAGGATCACAACACACCGACCCTCGACATCGACAAGCCCATCGCGGACCCGGTCTCGCGCGTCCAGTTGGAGACCCTGCGCAAGAACTGCGCGGACTTCGGCGTACGGCTGCACCCGCTGGGCGATGTCGAGCAGGGCGTCGTCCATGTCGTGGGCCCGCAGCTCGGTCTGACCCAGCCCGGCACCACCGTCGTCTGCGGTGACAGCCACACCTCCACGCACGGCGCCTTCGGCGCGCTGGCGTTCGGCATCGGCACCAGCCAGGTCGAGCATGTCCTGGCCACCCAGACCCTGCCGCTGGCCCGTCCCAAGACCATGGCCATCACGATCGAGGGCGAACTGCCCGGCGGCGTCACCGCCAAGGACCTGATCCTCGCCGTCATCGCCAGGATCGGCACCGGCGGCGGCCAGGGCTACATCCTCGAATACCGGGGCTCGGCCATCGAGAAGCTCTCGATGGAGGCCCGGATGACCATCTGCAACATGTCGATCGAGGCCGGCGCCAGAGCGGGCATGATCGCTCCGGACGAGACCACCTTCGCCTATCTGAAGGGCCGCGACCACGCGCCCGAGGGCGCGGACTGGGACGCGGCGGTCGCGTACTGGCGCACGCTGCGCACCGACGACGACGCGGTCTTCGACGCCGAGGTCTTCATCGACGCCGCCGAACTGGCCCCGTTCGTCACCTGGGGCACCAACCCGGGCCAGGGCGCGCCGCTCTCCTCACACGTCCCCGACCCGGCTTCGTACGAGGACGCTTCGGAGCGGCACGCCGCCGAAAAGGCCCTGGAATACATGGGGTTGACCGCGGGACAGGCGCTGCGTGACATCAGTGTCGACACGGTCTTCGTAGGCTCCTGCACCAACGGCCGTATCGAGGACCTGCGCTCGGCGGCCTCGGTCCTGGACGGCCGCAAAATCGCCGACGGCGTAAGGATGCTGGTGGTCCCGGGCTCCGTACGGGTCGCGCTGCAGGCCGTCGAGGAGGGCCTGGACAAGGTCTTCACCGCCTTCGGCGCCGAATGGCGGCACGCGGGCTGCTCGATGTGTCTGGGCATGAATCCCGACCAACTCGCGCCCGGCGAGCGCGCGGCGTCCACCTCCAACCGCAACTTCGAGGGCAGGCAGGGCAAGGGCGGCCGCACGCATCTGGTCTCGCCCCAGGTCGCCGCCGCCACCGCCGTCCTCGGCCATCTGGCCTCGCCCGCCGATCTGTCCGACGCCGATGCCGGCGCCCGTACGCCCGCTGGAGCGCGATAACCATGGAAGCCTTCACCACTCACACCGGCCGGGCCGTCCCGCTGCGCCGCGGCAACGTCGACACCGACCAGATCATCCCGGCCCACTGGCTCAAGAAGGTCACGCGGGACGGTTTCGAGGACGGACTCTTCGAGGCCTGGCGCAAGGACTCCGAGTTCGTCCTCAACCGCCCGGAGTACGCCGGGGCCACGGTCCTGGTCGCCGGACCCGACTTCGGCACCGGATCCTCCCGGGAACACGCCGTCTGGGCCCTGCAGAACTACGGCTTCAAGGCCGTCATCTCATCGAGGTTCGCCGACATCTTCCGCGGCAACTCGCTCAAGAACGGTCTGCTGACCGTGGTTCTGGAGCAGCGGACCGTCGACGCTCTCTGGGAGCTCGTGGAGAGCGACCCGCGGGCGGAGATCACCGTCGATCTGGAGCAGCGCCAGGTCCGGGCGTCCGCTTCCGACGGCGCGCGGTTGATGGCTGATTTCGAACTTGACGAGAACGCCCGCTGGCGGCTCCTGAACGGTCTTGACGACATCAGCCTCACCCTCCAGAACGAGGCGCAGATCGCCGAGTACGAGGCCGCCAGGCCGTCCTTCAAACCACGCACAATTACCGTCTGAGCAGCGCTTTTACCCCACTGCACCCCCTGCCTCCCGGCAGGGGGTGCAGTTGCTTGTTGAGCCCCCGTCCGGCGACAACTCGCCCCAGATGGCACAATCGGTGCATGGAACGCGACAGCCAACTCAAGCTGTACGGGTTGGTCGCCGGACAACTGAAACTGGCGCACGCGAAGGTGCGTGAACTGCAAGTCCCGGAGGGCGTACGGATGGCGCTCTCCCGGAAGCTGCTGGTCATCACGGCCGCGGCGAAGCACGATCTCCCGGACGCGGCAAGGCGTCTGGACCGTCTGATGAAGGACCTCGACGAGGGTCGTTTTCCAGAAGGTGACTGACCTCCGCGGAACTCCGCCAGGTCGACTTCGTTGCGGCACTAGGGTGATTAGCCCGTTTCGTGTTTGATTTGCGGTATATATCTGCCTAACGTGCGAAAAAGCTTGAACACTTTCGTTCTGGCAATGTCTCCGAAGGGGAAGACGTGAACAAGGCGCAGCTCGTAGAAGCGATTGCGGACAAGGTCGGCGGCCGCCAGCAGGCCGCGGACGCGGTCGACGCGGTACTCGACGCGATCGTCCGCGCGGTGGTCGCGGGCGACCGGGTCTCGGTCACCGGCTTCGGTTCCTTCGAGAAGGTCGACCGCCCGGCCCGTTACGCGCGTAACCCGCAGACGGGCGAGCGGGTACGGGTCAAGAAGACCTCGGTGCCACGGTTCCGCGCGGGTCAGGGCTTCAAGGACCTGGTCAGCGGCTCGAAGAAGCTCCCCAAGAACGACGTGGCCGTCAAGAAGGCCCCCAAGGGCAGCCTCTCCGGCGGATCTTCCACCCGTACGACCGCCAAGGCCGCGGCCAAGAAGGCCACCGCCAAGAAGGCGACATCGGCGAAGAAGACGGCCGCCAGGAAGACCACGACCGCCAAGACCACGGCGAAGAAGACCAGCGCCGCGGCGAAGAAGACCGCGGCCAAGCAGGCCCCGGCGGCCAAGAAGGCCACCGCCACGGCCAAGAAGACAGCGCCGGCGAAGAAGGCGACGGCCAAGAAGGCCCCGGCGGCGAGGAAGGCCACCGCGCGCACGACCACCGCGAAGAAGACCGCCACCAGGTAAGCGGCACAGGGCCATACGCGCCGGGCCGGGCTCCCCTCGGGGAGCCCGGCCCGCGGCGTTGGTCCAGGGAAACCGGCGCGCTCAGAACGTGTACAGCGTCACCAGCGTGATCCGCCGCGCGGCGCCCTCGCCCTCGGTCTCGATCCGCACCCGCTGGCCCGGCCTGAGCAGCCGCAGCCCGCCGGCGTCGAAAGCCGCGGCGTCGAACTCCACCGGTGTGCCGTCGTCCAGCAGCACACTCCCGCTGCGGGTTCCGGATTCGTATGTGTACGCGGTCGCCTGCATGGCGGCAGCGTATCGGCCCTGCCCGATCGCCTCGCTCAGTGGCCGGGCCGCGCGGCCGGGAGCTGTCCGAACGCCGCGTACCGCCGCGCCGTGTGCGGGCCGAGACCCAGCGCCGCGGCCACCAGCAGATCGTCGCCCGTGTCGACGTCCCGGCGTACGGAATCCACCTCCGCCAGGACTATTTCCACCGCGCCCGAGGACAAATGCCGGATCCTGGACGGACCGCCGAAAGCCGGACTCAATTCCGAATTCGAGGAGGCCGCCAGCAATGTCGTACCGATTTCTGCGGCGTCCGCGAGAAATGCGCGAGGAAATTCCGTCGCGGCGTCCAGTACACGGGCCAGTTCGCCGGGTCGCAGCGCCGGGAGATCCGCGTTGAGAGCGGCCACCGGAGCTCCCGGCCGCACCGCTCTGACCGCCCGCGCGCCATGTGCGAGCGCCGCGTTGAGACCGGCCGCCGGCGTGTCCGGCACGATCCGCGCGCCCAGCGCGGCCAGTTCCGCCGCCGCCGTCGGGTCGTCCGTGACGACCGCCACATCCCGGACGGCGCGGCAGGCCAGCGCGGCGGCGACGGTGTCCTGCGCGAAGGCGAGTGCGAGACGCGGACGCAGAGCGTCGCCCGCGGACCCGGTGAGCCTGGTCTTGGCCAGTGGCAGCGGTTTGAGCGGGACGACCAGGGACCAGCGGTCGGTCGGGTCGGTGTTCGTGGCGAACTCTCCGTCCATGTGTAGCGGCCCTCTATTGTGGCCCGGCGCCCTCGCTGCCCGCAGGTCCGCTCGCGGGACCGGGGCGTACGGTGTTCTCGACAGAGCAGGGGCCCGGGGCGACACTTGACCCCCGGCAGCCGGGCAGTGAGCCGGGCGCGAAGAGAAAGGTGTCCGAGTGTCCCGCCGCAGAATCGGCTTCTGGTACCGCCTGGCGGCCGTCATCGCAAAACCGCCGCTGGTCATTCTGTTCAAGCGGGACTGGCAGGGTCTGGAGCATGTTCCGGCCGACGGTGGATTCATCACGGTGGTCAACCACAACTCCTATCTGGATCCTCTCTCCTACGCCCACTTTCAGTACAACACCGGACGCGTCCCGCGATTCCTCGCCAAGGCCGGTCTTTTCAAGAGTTCCTTTGTCGGCATGATGCTCCGCGGCACCGGACAGATTCCCGTCTACCGTGAGACCACCGACGCGCTGAACGCCTTCCGGGCCGCCGTCGACGCCGTCGAACGCGGCGAATGCGTCGCCTTCTATCCCGAAGGCACCCTCACCCGGGACCCCGACATGTGGCCGATGGCCGGCAAGACCGGCGCGGCCCGCGTCGCACTGCTCACCAAGGCGCCGGTGATCCCGGTCGCGCAGTGGGGCGCCAATCTGGCGATGCCGCCGTACGCCACGGAGAACCGCTTTCGGTTCTTTCCGCGCAAGACGCTGAAGGTACTGGCCGGACCGCCGGTCGACCTCTCCCGGTTCGAGGGCGAGGAGCCCACTCCTGAACTGCTGCGCGAGGCGACCGAGGTCATCATGGCCGCCATCACGGAGCTGCTCTCGGAGGTACGCGGCGAGCCGGTGCCGGCGGCCCCGTACGACCATCGCAAAGCCAGGGCGAAACAGCGGCGCAGGGCCGCGGAAGAGGGGTCCAAGTGACGCGCGTCGCCGTCTTCGGAACGGGTTCGTGGGGTACGGCGTTCGCCATGGTCCTCGCCGACGCGGGATGTGAGGTGACGCTCTGCGCGCGCCGTCCGGAGATCGCCGAGATCATCAACACCACCCACACCAACCCCGACTATCTGCCGGGCGTCGAACTCCCCGCGGGCGTAAGGGCCACGACCGATCCGGCGGCGGCGGCGCGTGGCGCCGAGTTCACCGTGCTCACCGTCCCGTCGCAGACGCTGCGCGGCAATCTCGCCGCATGGGCGCCCGTGCTGCCCCGGAACACCGTGCTCGTCTCGCTGATGAAAGGCGTCGAACTCGGCACCGCCAAGCGCATGAGCGAGGTGATCGAGGAGGTCGCCAAGGCACCGGCCGAGCGGGTCGCCGTGATCACGGGTCCCAACCTCGCGGCGGAGATCGCCGGCCGGATGCCGGCCGCCGCCGTGGTCGCCTGCCGGGACGAAGCGGTCGCCCAGCGCCTCCAGTCCGCCTGCCACACCCCGTACTACCGGCCGTACACCAACACCGATGTCGTCGGCTGCGAACTCGGCGGAGCGGTCAAGAACGTGATCGGGCTGGCCGTCGGAATCGCCGACGGCATGGGCCTCGGCGACAACACCAAAGCCTCCCTGATGACCCGCGGCCTCGTCGAGACGACCCGGCTCGGCGTGGCCATGGGCGCCGATCCGCACACCTTCTCAGGACTCGCCGGTATGGGCGACCTGATCGCCACCTGTTCCTCGCCGCTCTCCCGCAACCACACCTTCGGCACCAACCTCGGCCGCGGGATGACCCTCCAGGAGACCATCGCGGTCACCAAGCAGACCGCCGAGGGCGTCAAGTCCTGCGAGTCCGTGCTGGATCTGGCGCGGCGCCACGACGTCGACATGCCGATCACGGAAACGGTCGTGGACATCGTGCACGCCGGGAAGCCGCCGCTCGTCGCGCTCAAGGAACTGATGTCGCGAAGCGCCAAGGCCGAGCGACGCTGACTCGGGCGCTACCACCAGGTACTCTCATCGCGATATGAGCAGCGAGAACCCCTCCCACAGCCCTGAGCAGCAGCTCCGCAAGCCACGCGTGGCCGTCGTCTTCGGCGGCCGGAGCTCCGAGCATGCCATTTCGGTGGTCACGGCCGGCGCCGTACTGCGGTCCATCGACCGTACGAAATACGACGTTCTGCCCATCGGTATCACCACCGACGGCCGCTGGGCGCTCACCGCCGACGATCCGGAGCGGATGGCCATCGCCGACCGCACCCTGCCGAGCGTCGAGCAGATCGCCGAGTCCGCGGACGGCGGCGTCGTCCTCTCCGTGGACCCGGGCAACCGCGAGGTCGTCTACAGCGAGCCGGGCTCCGTGCCCAAGGCGCTGGGCGAGGTCGATGTCGTCTTCCCCGTGCTGCACGGCCCGTACGGCGAGGACGGCACGCTCCAGGGCCTGCTGGAGCTCTCCGGTGTCCCGTATGTCGGCGCGGGCGTCCTCGCCTCCGCCGTCGGCCAGGACAAGGAGTACATGAAGCGGGTGTTCACCTCCTTCGGCCTGCCGGTGGGTCCGTATCTGGTGATCCGGCCCCGTGAATGGGAGCTGGGCACCGGAGACGACAAGGGCGCCGCCGCCCGTAAGAAGATCGTGGACTTCGCCGCCGAGCACGGCTGGCCGCTCTTCGTGAAGCCCGCTCGCGCCGGTTCCTCCATGGGCATCACCAAGGTCGACGATCTCTCCGGTCTGGACGAGGCGATCGCCGAGGCCCAGCGCCACGACCCCAAGATCCTGGTCGAGTCGCTTCTGCGGGGCCGCGAGATCGAGTGCGGTGTGCTGGAGTTCGAGGACGGGCCGAGGGCCAGCGTGCCCGCCGAGATCCCGCCCGTCACGGCGCACGACTTCTACGACTTCGAGGCCAAGTACATCGACTCGGCCGCCGGGCTGGTGCCCGCGCCGCTCACCGAGGAGCAGACCGCCGAGGTACGCCGGCTCGCGGTCGAGGCGTTCGAGGCCACCTCCTGCGAGGGCCTGGTCCGGGCGGACTTCTTCCTCACCGAGGACGGCGAGTTCGTCATCAACGAGATCAATACGATGCCGGGCTTCACACCGATCTCCATGTATCCGCGGATGTGGCAGGAGAGCGGCGTCGGCTACGCGGAACTGGTCGACCTGCTGATCCAGGCCGCGCTGCGCCGTCCGACCGGTCTGCGCTGACGGTCCGGCCAAGGCGCCGTACACGGGCACCGGCCCGGACCCGCCGCACCGGCGGGTCCGGGCCGGGCTCTGTCCGGTCGGTCCCGCGCGCCGGGGCCTACAGGCTGGACGGGACGGTCCTGGCCACCGGCCCCGCCAGATCCGTGAGCGGCCCGATGTCATGAGTGAATCGCGTGCTCAGCGTGACCTCGACATACGTCTCGCGGTACGTGGTGACAAAGCGCGGCCCGGAGTCCCGCTCCTCCAGCATCCAGTTGACGCCGTTCACGTCCACCGCCCGCGTCTGCGGATCATTGAGCTCCTCCGGCCGAGGGATGCCGCAGCGCAGTACGACCGCGGCGTCTCCCCACGCGGCGGTCAGCTCCGAACTCGGTTCGGCGTCATCGCGGCCGAGGCCCGCCACGGCCTTCGGCAGCTCCTTGTGCAGAGCGCGGCACAGCGCCGCCTCCTGCCGTGGCGGGCTGGGTACCGCGACCCGTGCCGCGCCGTCCGTGGAGTCGCAACCCACCGCCGCCGACAGCAGGGCGACGGCGGTCAGGCACACGAGCGGACGGCCGGATAGCCTGCGGCGGGAGAGTGGACGGTGTGAACTCATCACCGGCCCAGCGTAGACGGGGGCTACAGATGCACGACCGGGCAGGTCAGGGTGCGGGTGATGCCGTCCACTTGCTGGACTTTGGCAACCACCATGCGGCCCAGCTCATCGACGGTGTCCGCCTGAGCGCGGACGATCACATCGTAGGGACCGGTGACGTCCTCGGCCTGGATCACTCCCGGAAGCTTGGCGATGGTCTCGGCGACGGTTGTCGCCCTGCCCACCTCGGTCTGAATAAGGATGTACGCCTGTACCACGGAACCTCCAGGGCGGCCACGAGGATCATGTGGGGAGAAGGGACGCCACGGTATCGCGTAGCCATGGGCCACGGGGAGACCCGGGTGGTCTGTGGCGTAAACGGTGAGGCGTACGAAGACAGAAGTTGACGTGTTTCTCGATGTTCTTGGCGTTACTGGCGTTACTGGCGTTACTGGCGTTACTGGCGTTCCTGGCGTCGTTGGCGTTCTTGATGTTCTTGATGTTTTTGACGGCACCTACAGCAGTGACGGTTCGCGGCGCAGGCGCGGCCCGGTGATGAGAGGGGAGACTCGGTGAAGGGAACCGTGGGCGAGTTGGGGGAGTTCGGGCTCATCAGAGAGCTCACTTCCCGGCTCACCACCACCCCGGCGGTCCGGCTCGGTCCGGGCGACGACGCCGCGGTCGTGGCCGCGCCCGACCGCAGGGTCGTGGCCAGTACGGACCTGCTGCTGGAGGGACGGCACTTCCGCCGCGACTGGTCGACGGCGTACGACGTCGGCCGCAAGGCGGCCGCGCAGAACCTCGCGGACATCGCGGCGATGGGCGCCGTACCGACCGCGGTGCTGCTCGGTCTGGTCGTGCCGGCCGAACTCCCGGTCACCTGGCCCACCGAGCTGATGGACGGCATCCGCGACGAGTGCCAGGTCGCGGGCGCGGCCGTGGTCGGCGGCGACATCGTGCGCGGCGACACCATCACGATCGCCATCACGGCGCTCGGCGATCTGCGCGACCACGAGCCGGTGCTGAGGTCCGGCGCCCAGCCCGGCGATGTCATCGCGTACACCGGCTGGTTGGGCTGGTCGGCGGCAGGGCACGCGGTGCTCTCGCGCGGTTTCCGCTCGCCGCGCGCGTTTGTCGAGGCGCATCGCAGGCCGGAACCGCCGTACCACGCGGGTCCCGCGGCGGCCGGGCTCGGCGCCACCGCCATGACCGACATCAGCGACGGACTCGTCGCCGACCTCGGTCATATCGCGGAGGCCAGCAAGGTCCGGATCGATCTGCGGTCCGGACTGATCGACATCCCGTCGCAGATGAGCGACATCGGACAGGCGGTCGGTGTCGATCCGATCCAGTGGGTCCTGACCGGCGGAGAGGACCACGCGATCGTCGCCGCCTTCCCGCCGGATGTGAAGCTCCCGGCCCGCTGGAAGGTGATCGGCGAGGTCCTCAACCCGTCCGCGCTGCCACAGGTGACGGTCGACGGAGCGCCCTGGACCAGCAAGGGCGGCTGGGACCACTTCGGCGACATCGAGGACGCCCAGTAGATTCGGGTACATGCCGACTCCCGCGCGCGTACCCGCCCGCGTCCTCACCGTCGCCGGATCGGACTCCGGCGGCGGTGCGGGCATCCAGGCCGATCTGAAGACCATGCTGGCCTTCGGTGTGCACGGCATGAGCGTGCTCACCGCCGTCACGGCCCAGAACTCCCTCGGAGTGCAGGGCGCCTGGGAGCTGCCGGTCGAAGCGGTACGGGCCCAGTACCGCAGCGTGGTCGACGACATCGGTGTCCAGGCCGTGAAGACCGGCATGCTCTCCTCCGCCGAACTGGTGGCGGCCGTCGCGGAACTGCTCGCCGGAACCGACGCTCCGGTGGTCGTCGACCCGGTCGGCGTCTCCAAACACGGCGATCCGCTGCTGGCCGCCTCGGCGCTGGACGTCGTACGGAACGAACTGCTGCCGGCCGCGACCGTCGCCACTCCCAATCTGGACGAAGTGACCCAGCTCACCGGAGTGAAGGTGGAGGACGAGACCGGGATGCGGCGCGCGGCGGGCGCCGTGCTCGAATTCGGGCCGCGCTGGGCGCTGATCAAGGGCGGGCATCTGCGAGGCGACGCCGTGGATCTGCTCACCGACGGCGCCGAGGAACACTGGCTGCGCGCGCCGCGCCACAACAACCGGCACACCCATGGGACGGGCTGCACGCTCGCGTCGGCGGTCGCCGCCGGTCTCGGGAACGGCCAGGACGTGGTGGCGGCCGTCGTCGCCGCCAAGGAGTTCGTGACGGGCGCGATCCGCGACGGCTTTCCGCTGGGCGGCGGCATCGGCCCGGTGGACCACGCCTGGCGCTTCCGCTGACCGGACGGTGCCTGGCACCTCCGCTGACCGGACGATGACGCGGAGGCCGGCCGGGCCGCACGCGGACACGGCAAAAAGCCGGTCCACCGAGGTGGACCGGCTTTTCAAGGCAACCGCAGGGGCTGCGCTACGACGCAGGCGTCAGCGCGAGACCTTGCCGGCCTTGATGCACGAGGTGCAGACGTTGAGCCGCTTCGGCGTCCGACCGACCACGGCACGCACGCGCTGGATGTTCGGGTTCCAGCGACGGGACGTACGGCGGTGCGAGTGCGAAATGTTGTTGCCGAAGCCCGGCCCCTTGCCGCAGACGTCGCAGTTGGCAGCCACGGGTCACTCCAAAGACTTCAGATGCACTTACAGAGGAATCCGGCTTGCCGGAATCAGTGACTGATGTGGGCGTTGCCGGGGAAATAGCCCGACTTTCATCGGGCAACCGAAGCAGCATACAACGGCCGCGTCGGTACAACGAAACTACCGTGACTCAGCTCCTTCATGAACGAGGGGGCTTCTCATGTGACCTTCCGGTCTCATGACGGCCGAGTCGAGGCCGCTTCCCCGCCGTTTTCCCGAGGGATTCCCGGTGGGAAGAGAGCGAGCGTACTACGGCGCTCCGCACCGCCAGAAATCGGAGACCGGACACTCGCGTCCCGTCGGCTGTCCCGGCGGCCGGTGAACCACGAGTGACGCCGCCGGGGGCTACCCTGCGGGCAGCCCCCGGCCAGGCAGCTCAAGGAGGACCATCAGGTGTCGCAGACCCTGGACGCCGCAGCGGTGCGGAGCTGGTGCTCGCTGGCTCTGGAGGCCCTCGGCCGGGAGCGCGAGGAGATCGACGCGATCAATGTCTATCCGGTCGCGGACGGTGACACAGGCACCAATCTCTATCTGACCGTGGAGTCGGCGGTGCACGCGGTGGAGGCGGTCTTCGCCGGACACGGCACCGGCGCCTCGCTGCCCGCCTTCGCCGAGGCCGTACGGGCCATGGCGCACGGCGCGCTGATCGGTGCGCGAGGGAACTCCGGGACGATCCTGGCGCAGCTTCTGCGCGGGATGGCGGAGGTGCTGACGGACGAGGCGGCCGGTGACGGACACCGGCTGGACCGGGCGCTGCGACGGGCCGCCGAGCTGGCCCATGAGGCCGTCGCCCACCCCGTCGAGGGCACGATCCTCAGCGTGGCCGCCGCCGCGGCGGACGCGGCGGAGGCCGTGGACGGCGCGACGAGCGCGGCGGGCACCACGAACGTGACGAACGCGACAGAAACGGTGAGCGCGCACCGGACGGGCGCCGACGACGCCGCCACCGCGCGTGCGGCGTACACCGGCGCTCGCGCCGCGCTGGCGGCCACCACCGGCCAGCTCGCCGTGCTCGGACGCGCGGGCGTCGTGGACGCCGGCGGGCGCGGGCTGCTCACGGTCCTCGGGGCGCTGGTGCGGTCCCTCACGGGCGAGGCACCGCCGGCGGCCCCGGTGGCCGTCCCGCCGGCGCTCCCGCTCCGGTACGAGGAGTCCGCGGCGGCCGGACCGGTGACGGCGGCGGAAGGCGGGCCCGCCTTTGAGGTGACCTATCTGCTGGAGACGGACGACAGCGCCGTGGCACGGCTGCGGGAGCGGCTGGACGGGCTGGGAGAGTCCCTGGTCGTGGTCGGCGGCGACGGGCTGTGGCACGTACACGTCCATGTCCATGACGCGGGAGCCGCCGTCGAGGCCGGTGTCGAGGCGGGACGGCCGCACCGCATCCGCATCACCCACTTCGGCGCCGCCGAAGAGCCCCGGGAGCAGGTCCAGCGGGCCGTCGTCGCGGTGGTGCCCGGCGAGGGGCTCGCGGGACTGTGCGCGGAGGCCGGCGCGACGACCGTCCTCGCGCGTCCGGGAGAGCCGCCCGCCAGCGGTGAACTCGTCGAGGCGATCCGGCGGGCACACGCCCGGGAGGTGGTGCTGCTGCCGAACGACGCGGCGCTGCGGCACATCGCGGCCGCCGCCGCCGAACAGGCACGCGCCGAAGGAGTACGCGTCGCGCTCATCCCGACCAGGGCCGCCGTCCAGGGCATCGCGGCGCTCGCCGTGCACCAGCCGGACCGCCGCTTCGACGAGGACGTGGTGGCGATGACCTCCGCGGCCGGAGCCACCCGGTACGCCGAACTGGCCGTCGCCGAGCGGCAGTCCTGGACCATGGCGGGCATCTGCCAGGCCGGAGACGTACTGGGGCTGATCGACGGAGACGTGGCGGTGATCGGCGCCGATCTCACCGCCACCGCGGAGGCCGTACTGTCCCGGATGCTGGCGGCCGGCGGCGAACTCGTGACGCTGGTGCTCGGCGAGGATGTGCCGGAGAGCCTCGCGGAACGCCTTGAGCTCTATGTCCGTGAAGGGCATCTGGCCGTGGACACCGTGGTCTACCGGGGCGGCCGGCAGTCCGCGCCGCTGCTGGTCGGCGTGGAGTAGCACCGGGCCCACCGACCCACGGCACGGCCCTGACCTGCGCGAATCCAGGGGTGCACGACGCCTGTCGGTGGCGTGGTGTGCAATGGACCACGTGTCCGCGCTGGATGAACCTCTCAAGAAGACGCTCGGCCCCGCCACCGCCAAGGTGATGGCCGAACACCTCGGCCTGCACACGGTCGGCGATCTGCTGCACCACTACCCGCGGCGGTACGAGGAGCGCGGCCAGCTCACCAAGCTGTCCGAGCTGCCGCTGGACGAGGACGTGACCGTGGTCGCCCAGGTCGCCGACTCCCGGGTGCTGACGTTCAACCACGGCCGGGGCCAGCGTCTGGAGATCACTCTCACCGACGGCAGCGGCCGGCTCCAGCTCGTCTTCTTCGGCAGAGGGATCCACAAGCCGCACAAGGAGCTGCCGCCGGGCAGCCGCGGGATGTTCGCCGGCAAGGTGTCCGTCTTCAACCGCAAGCTCCAGCTCGCCCATCCCACTTATGTGCCGCTGGGCACGGACAGCGGCGAGGACGCCGTGGACGACTTCGCGGGCAAGCTGATCCCGATCTATCCGGCCTGCAAGGGGCTGGAGTCCTGGAAGATCACCAAGGCGGTGGACGCGGTGCTGCCGAGGGCCGCCGAAGCCGTCGACCCGCTGCCGCCCGCGCTGCGCGACGGCCGTGGATTCACACCGCTGCCGGAGGCACTGCTCAAGGTCCACCGGCCCGAGACCAGAGCGGACATCGAAGCCGCTCGCGGCCGGCTGAAGTGGGACGAGGCGTTTGTCCTCCAGGTGGCCCTCGCCCGGCGCCGGTACGCGGACGGACAGCTTCCCGCCGTGGCCCGCGGTCCGGTGGCGGACGGACTGCTCGACGCCTTCGACGCCAAGCTGCCCTTCATACTGACCGACGGCCAGCGGAAGGTCACCGCCGAGATCTTCGCGGACCTCGCCACCGAACATCCCATGCACCGGCTGCTCCAGGGCGAGGTCGGCTCCGGCAAGACGCTTGTCGCGCTGCGGGCGATGCTGACGGTCGTCGACGCGGGCGGCCAGACCGCGCTGCTGGCGCCCACCGAGGTCCTCGCCCAGCAGCACCACCGCTCGGTCACGGAGATGATGGGAGAGCTGGCCCAGGGAGGGATGCTCGGCGGCGCCGAGCACGCCACCAAGGTCGTGCTGCTCACCGGCTCCATGGGCGCCGCCGCGCGGCGGCGGGCGCTGCTCGATCTGGTCACCGGCGAGGCCGGGATCGTGATCGGGACACACGCCCTGATCGAGGACAAGGTGCAGTTTCACGACCTCGGACTGGTCGTCGTGGACGAGCAGCACCGCTTCGGGGTGGAGCAGCGCGACGCCCTGCGCTCCAAGGGAAAGCAGCCGCCGCATCTGCTGGTCATGACCGCCACGCCCATTCCCCGTACGGTCGCGATGACCGTCTTCGGCGATCTGGAGACCTCCGTCCTGGACCAGTTGCCGGCCGGCCGCTCGCCGATCGCCAGCCATGTCGTCCCGGCCCAGGACAAGCCGCACTTCCTCGCCCGTGCCTGGGAGCGGGTGCGTGAGGAGGTCGACAAGGGCCATCAGGCGTATGTCGTCTGTCCACGCATCGGTGACGACGAGGACGAGCCGAAGAAGAAGGCGGCGGTGAAGGCCGCCGAGAAGGCCGAGAAGGCCGAGGAAGCGGAGAAGCGCCCGCCGCTCGCCGTGCTGGATGTCGCGGCGCGGCTTGCCGGAGGCCCGCTGGCCGGGCTGCGCGTCGAGGTGCTGCACGGGCGTATGCAGCCGGACGACAAGGACGCCGTGATGCGCCGCTTCGCCGCCGGCGAGGTGGATGTGCTCGTCGCGACCACGGTCATCGAGGTCGGAGTGAACGTTCCCAATGCCACCGCCATGGTGATCATGGACGCGGACCGGTTCGGTGTCTCCCAGCTCCACCAGCTCCGCGGCCGGGTCGGCCGTGGCTCGGCGCCCGGTCTCTGTCTGCTGGTCACCGACATGCCGGAGGCGAGCCCGGCCAGGGCCAGGCTCGGCGCGGTCGCCGCCACCCTCGACGGCTTCGAGCTGTCCCGTATCGACCTCGAACAGCGCCGTGAGGGCGATGTCCTGGGCCAGGCCCAGTCCGGCGTCCGCTCCTCGCTGCGGATGCTGGCGGTCATCGAGGACGAGGAGATCATCGCGGCCGCCCGCGAGGAGGCCGTCGTGGTCGTCGGCGAGGACCCGGAGCTGGAGCGTTGGCCGGAGCTGCGTACGGCACTGGACGCGCTGCTGGACACGGAACGCGAGCAGTACCTCGACAAGGGCTGACTCGACAAGGGCTGACTCGACAAGGGCTGAGAGGACGTCCGCGGACCGGAGGGCGGTGACACGGTCCGAACCGGAGCCGGCCGGGCCCGCGGCGGGCATACGCCATATCGTGGGTGCGGCATCCGCCGCTCCACCGACGAACCGAGGATCCGACACCCATGACCCGCGTGATCGCCGGTGCCGCCGGCGGACGCCGTCTCGCCGTCCCGCCCGGCACCGGCACCCGCCCCACCTCCGACCGTGCGCGCGAGGGCCTCTTCTCCACCTGGCAGTCGCTGCTCGGCACCCTGGACGGCGTCCGGATCGCCGATCTGTACGCCGGCTCGGGCGCCGTCGGCCTGGAAGCGCTGTCCCGTGGCGCGGCGCACGCGCTGCTCGTCGAGGCCGACGGCCGCGCGGCCCGTACCGTCCGCGAGAACGTCCGCACGCTCGGACTTCCCGGCGCGGAGGTCCGTACCGGCAAGGCGGAACAGATCGTCGCGGGCCCGGCCCCGGAGAGCCCGTACGACCTGGTCTTCCTGGACCCGCCGTACGCCGTCACGGACGACGATCTTCGGGAGATCCTGCTCACACTCCGCACCCAGGGCTGGCTCAGCGGCGATGCTGTCGCCACCGTGGAACGCAGCACCAGGGGCGGAGAGTTCGGCTGGCCCGACGGCTTTGTGCCAGTGCGGTCCCGTCGCTACGGCGAGGGAACGCTTTGGTACGGTCGCGCCGCCTCTACGTGCGAAGACGCACCATGACCGGACCGGAGAGCGAGGGAATTCAGTTGCGCCGCGCCGTCTGTCCGGGGTCCTTCGACCCCATCACCAATGGACATCTCGACATCATCGCCCGCGCCTCCAAGCTGTACGACGTCGTACATGTGGCGGTGATGATCAATCAGTCCAAACAGGGACTGTTCACGATCGAGGAGCGGATGGAGCTGATCCGCGAAGTCACCGCCGAATTCGGCAATGTCGAAGTCGAGTCCTTCCACGGCCTGCTCGTCGACTTCTGCAAGCAGCGCGACATCCCGGCCATCGTGAAGGGACTCCGTGCCGTCAGCGACTTCGACTACGAGCTCCAGATGGCACAGATGAACAATGGCCTCTCGGGTGTCGAGACACTGTTCGTGCCCACCAACCCCACCTACAGCTTCCTCTCCTCGTCCCTGGTGAAAGAGGTCGCGACCTGGGGCGGAGACGTCTCTCATCTGCTGCCTCCGGCCGTGCACACGGCTCTCCTGCGGCGCCTCGGCGAGCGATGACCGGCTGAGGGCCCGTCACCCGGTGTCGGACGGGCTCCAAGGGGCCGTACAGTCGTTGCGTCCGTCTCCAAACCAGCCGAGAGAGTGGCGAGCACACGGTGGACGTGCAGAAGAAGCTCGACGAGATCGTCGACACGGTGGGAAACGCCCGCTCCATGCCCATGTCGGCGTCCTGCGTGGTGAATCGCGCCGAGCTGCTCGCGCTGCTCGAAGAGGTACGGGAAGCGCTCCCGGGCTCGCTGGCCCAGGCCCAGGAGCTGCTCGGCGGGCGTGAGCAGCTCGCCGAGCAGGCGCGCGAGGAGGCCGAGCGGATCATCGCGGGCGCCCATGCCCAGCGCTCCACGCTCGTCTCCGACACCGCGATCGCCCGGCAGTCCCAGGAGGAGGCCGACCGCATCCTCACCGAGGCCCGCCGGGAAGCCGAGGAGATCCGCGCCGAGGCGGACGACTATGTCGACTCGAAGCTCGCCAACTTCGAGGTCGTCCTCACCAAGACCATCGGTTCCGTCGACCGCGGCCGTGAGAAGCTCCTCGGCCGTGCTCCGGGCAGCGGCGAGGAGGAGTACGGCTCCGCCGAGGACGACGACGCTCCCGAGTACAGCGCCGACCCCGACACGCTGATCCGGCGCGCCGACGACTATGTCGACGCCAAGCTCGGTGCCTTCGAGGCCGTCCTTTCCAAGACCCTGGAGGCGGTCGGCCGCGGCCGGCAGAAGCTGCACGGACGGACCGCCTCGGACGAACTGGGAGCCCATATGGCCGCCCAGGACGCGGCGGGCCCGCAGGGACACACCAGCGACGCGGACTATCTGGCGGACCTCGCGGAGACACCGCGGGAGCGGCCGCGTGCCACGGTCCCGGCGCAGCCGCAGCAGCCGCCTCAGGCACAGCCGCCACAGCCGCCGGCCCAGCAGCCCTACGCCGATCCCGCCTACCAGGGCGGCGCCGCCGGCTACCAGGAGACCGGCTACACCGAGGCGGGCTACACCGGAACCGGCTATCCGGACCCCGCCTACGCCGCCGCGGAGGCCGGCTACACCGGCTACCAGCAGCAGGACGCGTACGGCTATCAGCAGGACCCGTACGGCTACCAGCAGCAGGGCTACGACCAGGGCCAGAGCCAGGGATACGACCCGAACTACGGCTGGCAGCAGCAGCCGGGCGCCCAGCCGCCCGCCGCCGGGCAGCAGAGCGCCCTCGAAGAGACCAGCCTCTTCGACACCAGCATGATCGACCTCGATCAGCTCCGCCGGTACGAACAGGGCCGCTGAGCGGCACCGGATTGGGCCTACGGCGGCCGGTCCAGTACCCTGGCTCTTCGGTCGCGTGTATGTCCGCGGTCCTGGCTGCCCGCTTCGCTTCCGCGACGGTGGCGGCCCCTCTCACGATTTGAAAGCGGGAAAAGCCCTGAACGCGCGCCTTGACCATCGCAACCCCCTCGTGTTCGACACACACGAGCTGGGGCGGCGGCCGGGTGCGCTCCAGAAGCTGAACCGCTCGGTGCCCGCGCCCAGGGATTTCGGGATCGCGGATGTCATCGGAGCGCCCGAGGGCGCGCCCGTGGAGCTGAACCTCCGCCTCGAATCGGTCATGGAAGGGGTGCTCGTGACGGGCACCGCCCGTGCGTCGGCCGAGGGGGAGTGCGTAAGGTGTCTGGAGCCGTTGCGCCAAGAGGTGGCAGCGGACTTCCAGGAGATGTTCTCGTACCACGACGCCGATGACCGGGGCCGCATCCGTGTGGAGCCGGGCGACGACGCCGAGGACGAGGACAGGCTCTTCATCGAGGACGGACTGTTCGACCTCGAACCCGTGCTGCGTGATGCGGTGGTGCTCGCACTGCCGATGCAGCCGGTGTGCCGGGAGACCTGTGCCGGCCTGTGTTCCGAATGCGGGATCAGGCTGGACGAGAACCCGGACCACCACCATGACGCCGTCGACATCCGTTGGGCGGCACTGCAGGGACTCGCCGAGACCGTCAAGGACGGCGAGAAGGACAACATGGGCGGCGCCGAAGCGGGCGTCGACGAGAAGCAGGAGAAGTAGCCGTGGCTGTTCCGAAGCGGAAGATGTCGCGCAGCAACACGCGCCACCGCCGGTCGCAGTGGAAGGCTGCGGTCCCCACTCTGGTTGCGTGCGAGCGCTGCCAGGAGCCGAAGCTGCAGCACATCGCGTGCCCGAGCTGCGGCACCTATAACAAGCGCCAGGTCCTCGAGGTCTGAGCGGCTGGTGAGAGGCTCGATGTCTGAACTGTCCAACGCTAAGAAGCAGACAGACAATGTCAGTACAGCCTCGTCCCACACGCTTCTGGAAGGGCGGCTCGGCTATCAGCTTGAGTCCGCCCTTCTGGTGCGTGCGCTGACCCATCGTTCGTACGCGTACGAGAACGGCGGTCTGCCCACCAACGAGCGGCTCGAATTCCTCGGGGATTCGGTGCTCGGTCTGGTGGTCACGGACACGCTGTACCGCACCCACCCCGACCTGCCTGAAGGCCAGCTGGCCAAATTGCGGGCCGCGGTGGTCAACTCGCGTGCGCTCGCGGAAGTGGGACGCGGCCTCGAACTCGGCTCCTTCGTCCGGCTCGGCCGGGGCGAAGAGGGCACGGGCGGGCGGGACAAGGCGTCCATTCTCGCCGACACCCTTGAAGCGGTGATCGGCGCTGTCTATCTCGACCAGGGCCTCGACACGGCGTCCGAGCTGGTGCACCGGCTCTTCGACCCGCTGATCGAGAAGTCCTCCAACCTCGGCGCCGGCCTGGACTGGAAAACCAGCCTCCAGGAACTCACCGCGGCGGAGAGTCTCGGCGTGCCCGAGTATCTCGTCACGGAAACCGGCCCGGACCACGAGAAAACCTTCACTGCTGCCGCTCGCGTCGGTGGTGTCTCGTACGGCACCGGCACCGGCCGCAGCAAGAAGGAAGCGGAGCAGCAGGCGGCGGAGTCCGCGTGGCGGGCCATCCGGACCGCCGCGGACGAACGGGAGGCGACGGAGAAGTCCGCCGCCGGCGTTCCAGGATCCGCCGAGGCGTCTTCGGTTCCACCGGAGCCGGCTCCGGTGGACACGGCCAACGCCTGACCGTCCGTGCTCTCCTTCCTGGTGCGCCCCTCGCGTCGTCCGGCGCGAGGGGCGTCTCCCGTTCCCGCTGTGCTGTTCTGAGGAGTCCCGGTGCCCGAGCTGCCCGAGGTGGAAGTCGTCCGGCGTGGACTGGAGCGCTGGGTGAGCGGCCGGACCGTCGCGGAGACCGAGGTCCTGCATCCGCGCGCCGTACGGCGGCATCTCGCCGGCGGTGCGGACTTCGCGGCGCAGCTCAAGGGACACACCATCGGAACGGCCCGGCGGCGCGGCAAGTACCTGTGGCTGCCTCTCGCCGACACCGACGTCTCGATCCTCGGGCATCTCGGGATGAGCGGACAGCTTCTCGTCCGGCCCGGGAGCGCACCCGACGAGAAGCATCTGCGGATCCGTATCCGCTTCACCGACACGGAGACACCGGCCTCCGGCGAGGCGGGCGGCACCGAGCTGCGCTTTGTCGACCAGCGCACCTTCGGCGGCCTCTCGCTCCACGAGAACACTCCCGACGGGCTGCCGGACGTCATCGCGCACATCGCCCGCGACCCGCTGGACCCGGCCTTCGACGACGCCGCCTTCCACACCGCGCTGCGGCTGCGGCGTACGACGGTCAAGCGCGCGCTGCTCGACCAGTCCCTCATCAGCGGCGTCGGCAACATCTACGCGGACGAGGCGCTCTGGCGCAGCAGACTCCACTACGAGCGGCCCACCGCGAGTCTCACCCGGCCGCGCTCGGTCGAGCTGCTCGGTCATGTACGGGACGTGCTGAACGCCGCCCTCGCCGTGGGCGGCACCAGCTTCGACAGTCTGTATGTGAATGTGAACGGCGAGTCAGGCTATTTCGACCGGTCGCTGGACGCGTACGGACGTGAGGACCAGCCGTGCCGCCGGTGCGGCACACCGATGCGGCGGCGGCCCTGGATGAACCGCTCCAGCTATTTCTGCCCGCGCTGTCAGCGGCCGCCACGCGCCGTGCGGTAAGCCACGCGCCGTGCGGTAACGCTCAGAAACCGAAGTCCTGGGTCCACCACGGGCCGCCGGAGCCGGTGTGCACGCCGACGCCGAGCCTGGTGTAGTCGCAGTTCAGGATGTTCGCGCGATGGCCCTCGCTGTTCATCCAGGAGTCCATCACCGCCTGCGCGGTGGCCTGCCCGCGCGCTATGTTCTCGCCGCCCAGGCCCTGTATCCCCGCCGCGTCGGCGCGGTCCCACGGCGTCCTGCCGTCGGGATCGGTGTGGTCGAAGAAGCCGCGCGCCGCCATCTCGTCGCTGAAGTCCCGGGCCAGCGAGTCGAGCCCGGAGTCGGACCGCAGCGGGTCACAGCCCGCCTTCGCCCGCTCCTCGTTGACCAGGGCGAGCACGGCCGCCTCGGCGGTGTTCGGCGCGGCGGGCGTCTGAACCGCCTGCTTCGTGGTCCGCGCCGGTGCCGGAGTGTCGCGGGCCGGAGTCGCGGTCCGCGAGGGCCGGGCCGGGGCCGCGGTGGGCTTCGACCGCTGGGAGGGAATGGCGGACGGCTTGGACGGAGTGGGTGAGGCCGACTCCGCGGGCGTCCGCGTCGGCGCACCGGACCGGCTCTCGGACGCCGGGACCGTGTCCGTCGGCCCGGCGGACGAGCCGCCCTGCTGCGCCAGCTCGGGAGCGCCCTCGGCGCGGATCTGCCCGCCGTCCGCGCCACCGTCGCCGACCGTGTAGAGATCGCCGCCGGGCAGCAGGCCCGAGGCGACGGCGACGGCACCTACCGCCATCGCCGCGGAGGCCCCGAGCAGTCCGGTACGGAGGGGGGCGACGACCCGTCGCTTCGGGCGGGCGCTCCGGTGCCGTCCCAGTGCCTCGTCCACGGCGTCATCAGTGGCCAGTACATCGGCGGAGCGTCGATGGCGTCCCATCTGATGTGCCTTCCTCATACACTCGACAGCAATGCATCTCACTCGTACGAGTGAGTTTCATTGCGACCGGACTGTACGGCATGGCGTGTGGGGCCGCCCGGAGCTGCGGGCAATTGGCCGGTTAGCTTGCGTGCATGGAAGAACATGTTCGACTTACGGCCTGGGTGCGCGGCCGCGTGCAAGGAGTGGGCTTTCGCTGGTTCACCAGGGCGAACGCGCTGGAGATCGGCGGTCTCACCGGGTTCGCGCTGAATCTCGACGACGGACGGGTGCAGGTCGTCGCGGAAGGACCACGTGAGAATTGCCACCGACTGCTGGAGTGGCTGCGCTCCGGCGACACTCCCGGACACGTCGACGGAGTCACTGAGATCTGGGACACCCCGCGAGGCGGTTACGAGACTTTCGCGATCCGCTGAATCTCCGGCGGTCCCGGAGCCCGCCGGAGGCCGCCGGAAAGCCGGAGTCGCGCGCGTGCGTCTGCGGTGACCTGGTGGTTGCCAAGAACGGCCAGTCGTGCCAGGCTGCCCGGTTAACGATGATCTCGACGGCCCCGGGGCCCCTCGGGAGAGGCGGCGCCGCGCGTTCCGCGGCCGTGCGCCCCCGGGCTGCCCGTCGGTACGGGCTGTGATCGTGTTGACCGTCAAACTTTTTGGTGAGAGTCTGGAATCCCCGCGCACCTTAGCTGTTTGGCAGTAAGAACCGCAGGACGAACAAGCACTGCCAAGCTCCGCGGGTGCGATTTCCCTCACGACCCACACCGCATTCGGTCGGTCACTCAGTGTGGAGGACCATCCATCATGGCAAAGGCGCTTCTCGGTTATGTCGGCGGTTCCGACCCGCGACTCCTCGCCGAGATGCGACGGCTTCAGCGACGCGTCCAGGACCTCGAATCCGAACTTGTACGGATCCAGTCCGAGAACGACGCGCTCAACGCCGCCGTCGCACAGCACCCTGGAGACTCACTGCTCGACGGCATCGACATTGACGTACCCCAGGGGGAGCCTGCGCTCACCTGATGAAAGCCCCCGTCGGGGCCAGGTGAGAAACACTCTCGCGAGATATGCAAGGGACGCTTCGGCGTCCCTTCTTTCTTTCCATCCGGCGTTGTACGAAGTCCAGTTGGCGGCGCGCCGCCTTTCTTAACGTCTGATGTGCCCTGCGCGTTCAGCGGTGAAACCGCCGGCGGCCTATGTACGGCGGGTAGAGTCCGGCGGCGTGCATCTCAAGGCCATGACCCTGCGCGGGTTCAAATCCTTCGCCTCCGCCACGACGCTGCGCTTCGAGCCCGGTATCACCTGTGTCGTGGGCCCGAACGGTTCCGGCAAGTCCAATGTGGTGGACGCGCTCTCCTGGGTCATGGGAGAGCAAGGGGCCAAGTCGCTGCGCGGCGGAAAAATGGAGGACGTGATCTTCGCCGGGACGACCGGGCGGCCGCCGCTCGGCCGCGCCGAGGTCTCTCTCACCATTGACAACTCCGACGGTGCGCTGCCCATCGACTACGCCGAAGTCACCATTACGCGGATCATGTTCCGTAACGGCGGCAGCGAATACCAGCTCAACGGCGACACCTGCCGGCTGCTCGATATCCAGGAACTGCTGTCCGACTCCGGTATCGGCCGTGAGATGCATGTCATCGTCGGCCAGGGCCGCCTCGACTCCGTACTGCACGCCGATCCGATGGGGCGCAGAGCCTTCATCGAGGAGGCGGCCGGCGTACTGAAGCACCGCAAGCGGAAAGAGAAAGCGCTGCGGAAACTGGACGCCATGCAGGCGAATCTCGCCCGGGTCCAGGACCTGACCGACGAGCTGCGCCGTCAGCTCAAGCCGCTCGGGCGGCAGGCCGCGGTCGCCCGGCGGGCCGCCGTCATCCAGGCCGATCTGCGCGACTCCCGGCTGCGGCTGCTCGCCGACGATCTGGTGAGGCTGCGCGAGGCGCTCCGTACCGAGATCGCCGACGAGGCCGCGCTCAAGCGCCGCAAGGAGGACGCGGAGGGCCGGCTCAAGGCGGCGCTGGTCCGGGAGGCGGAGCTGGAGGACGAGGTGCGGCGGCTGGCCCCGCGGCTCCAGCGGGCCCAGCGGAACTGGTACGAGCTGTCCCAGCTCGCCGAGCGGGTCCGCGGCACGATCTCACTGGCCGAGGCGCGGGTGAAGAGCGCGACCGCGTCCACCACGGAGGAGCGGCACGGCCGCGATCCCGAGGACATGGAGCGCGAGGCCGCCCGGATCCGCGAGCAGGAGGCGGAGCTGGAGGCGGCGCTGGAGGCGGCCGAACACGCGCTGGAGGACACCGTCGCGCACCGCGCCGAGCTGGAGCGGGCGCTGGCCGCCGAGGAGCGCCGGCTGAAGGACGCGGCGCGCGCCATCGCGGACCGGCGTGAGGGTCTGGCCCGGCTGACCGGCCAGGTCAACGCGGCCCGCAGCCGGGCCGCCTCGGCGCAGGCCGAGATCGGCCGCCTCGCCGCGGCCCGCGACGAGGCGGCGGAGCGCGCGGTCGCCGCGCGGGAGGAGTACGAACAGCTCAAGGCCGAGGTCGACGGCCTGGAGGCGGACGACCACGAGCTGGCCGAGCGCTATGAGACGGCCCGGCGCGCGCTCGCCGACGCCGAGACGGCGCTGACCACGGCGCGGGAGGCCGCCACCGCGGCGGAACGTGAACGCGCGGCCCTCACCGCCCGCCACGACGCGCTGGCGCTGGGCCTGCGCCGCAAGGACGGCACAGGCGCGCTGCTGGCCGCCCGCGACCGTCTCGCGGGTCTCCTCGGCCCGGCGGCCGAACTCCTCACCGTCACTCCCGGCCATGAGACCGCCGTGGCCGCGGCCCTGGGCGTGGCCGCCGATGCTCTCGCGGTCTCCGACCCGGCGACGGCGGCGGCAGCCATCCGTCTGCTGCGCGCACAGGACGCGGGCCGCGCCGTACTGCTGCTCGGTGGACCGGTCGCGGCCGGTGGCGTACCCGCGCAGGCCGGTGACGCGGACGCCGGGCCGCGCACACCGGCCCTTCCCGGGCAGGCCACCGACGAAGCACGGCCCGGGCCGGCCGGGCAGGGCCGTGGCGGTCCCGTCGCTGCCGACACCGGCACCGGCACCGGTACCGACAGCGACGGGACCGCCACGGCCCGCACGGTGCGCACCGCCGTCGCAAACGGCGCCGTGCCCCAGGTCATCGATCTTGTCCGAGGGCCGGTCGAGCTGATGGCGGCCGTGCGCCGGCTGGTGCGGGACATGGTGGTCGTCGGCACGCTGGAGGACGCCGAGAAACTCGTCGCCGAGTGGCCTGCGCTCACCGCTGTGACCGCCGAGGGCGATGTGCTCGGCGCGCACTTCGCACAGGGCGGATCGGCGGGCGCGCCGAGTCTGCTGGAGGTCCGGGCATCCGTCGACGAGGCCGCCGCGGACCTGGCGGAGCTGGCCGTACGGTGCGGAGAGCTGGCCGAGGCGCAGCGCCGTGCCACCGCGCGGCGGGCCGAGTCCGCCGCGCTCGTGGAGGAGCTGGGTGAGCGGCGCCGGGCCGCCGACCGGGAGAAGTCCGCCGTGTCGGGACGGCTGGGCAGGCTCGCCGGGCAGGCCAGGGGCGCCGAGGGCGAGGCCGAGCGGACGGCGGCCGCCGCGGCCAAGGCCCAGGACGCCCTGGAAAGCGCCGCCGCCGAGGTGGAAGAACTGGCCGAGCGGCTGCTGGTCGCACAGGAGGCGCCGGTGGAGGAGGAGCCGGACACCTCCGTACGGGACCGGCTCGCCGCCGACGGCGCCAATGCCCGCCAGACCGAGATGGAGGCCCGGCTCCAGGTCCGTACCCATGAGGAGCGGGTCAAGGGGCTCGCCGGCCGGGCCGACGCGCTCGACAGAGGGGCGCGCGCCGAGCGTGAGGCGCGAGCGCGCGCGGAGCAGCGGCGCGCACGGCTGCGCCACGAGGCCCAGGTCGCCGCGGCCGTCGCGTCGGGCGCACGGCAGCTCCTGGCACATACGGAGGTGTCGGTCACGAGGGCGGACGCCGAACGCGCGGCGGCCGAGGACGCCAAGGCGGAACGTGAGAGGGAGCTGGTCGCCGAGCGCAATCAGGGCCGCGAGCTCAAGAGCGAGCTGGACAAGCTCACCGACTCCGTGCACCGCGGCGAGGTCCTCGGCGCCGAGAAGCGGCTGCGGATCGAGCAGTTGGAGGCGAAGGCGCTGGAGGAGATGGGAGTGGAGCCGGCGGGACTGATCGCCGAGTACGGTCCCGACCAGCTTGTGCCGCCGTCGCCGCCGGCGGAGGGCGAGGAACTGCCGGAGGACCCGGAGCATCCGCGCAATCAGCCGAAGCCGTATGTGAGGTCCGATCAGGAGAAGCGGCTCAAGTCGGCCGAACGGGCCTATCAGCAGCTCGGAAAGGTGAATCCGCTGGCTCTTGAGGAGTTCGCGGCGCTGGAGGAACGGCACAAGTTCCTCTCCGAGCAGCTCGAAGACCTCAAGAAGACCCGGGCCGATCTGCTTCTGGTGGTGAAGGAGGTCGACGAGCGGGTGGAACAGGTCTTCGCCGACGCGTTCCGGGACACCGCGCGGGAGTTCGAGGGTGTGTTCTCGCGGCTCTTCCCGGGAGGCGAGGGACGGCTGCTCCTCACGGATCCCGAGAACATGCTCACCACCGGAGTGGAGGTCGAGGCGAGGCCGCCGGGCAAGAAGGTCAAGCGGCTGTCCCTGCTGTCCGGCGGTGAGCGGTCGCTGACGGCGGTGGCGATGCTGGTGTCGATCTTCAAGGCCAGACCGAGCCCGTTCTATGTGATGGACGAGGTCGAGGCGGCGCTCGACGACACCAACCTCCAGCGGCTGATCCGCATCATGCAGGAGCTCCAGGAGAGCTCCCAGCTCATCGTGATCACGCATCAGAAGCGGACGATGGAGGTCGCGGACGCGCTGTACGGGGTCTCCATGCAGGGCGACGGAGTGTCCAAGGTCATCAGCCAGCGGCTGCGCTGACACATCGCGCGGGCCCGGGGCGTCCTCACGTTCTCGAAACGTTCTCGAAGGCGCCGGACGCGGGCGGCTCCGGGTGGTGGCTGACGGCGAGTTGTGCGCCACTGGAAGGCCCGCCCACCTCCTGGAGTCCATGTGACCGGCACAGCGCGGGTACCGCCGCCGGGCGGCCGGGCGGCCCATCCGGACCATCTCGGCCATGTCGTCTTCATCGCTGCCTCGGCCGCGATGGGCGGTTTCCTGTTCGGTTACGACAGCTCGGTGATCAACGGCGCCGTCGAGGCCATCCGGAGCCGGTACGACATCGGCTCCGCCGTCCTCGCCCAGGTCATCGCCGTCGCGCTCATCGGCTGCGCGATCGGCGCCGCCACCGCGGGCAGGATCGCCGACCGGATCGGCCGTATCCGCTGTATGCGTATCGCCGCCGTCCTCTTCACCGCCGGCGCGGTCGGCTCCGCGCTGCCCGTCGACATCTACGACCTCGCGTTCTGGCGGATCATCGGCGGCTTCGCGATCGGCATGGCGTCGGTGATCGGCCCCGCGTACATCGCGGAGGTCTCGCCCGCCGCCTACCGCGGCCGGCTGGGCTCCTTCCAGCAGGCCGCCATCGTGATCGGTATCGCCGTCTCGCAGCTTGTGAACTTCGGCATCCTCCAGCTCGCGGACGGCGACCAGCGCGGGCATCTGCTGGGGCTGGAGGCCTGGCAGTGGATGCTCGGGGTGATGGTCGTTCCGGCGCTGCTCTTCGGCCTGCTCACGCTGGCCATTCCCGAGTCGCCGCGCTTCCTGATCTCCGTCGGCCGGACGGACCGGGCCAGGACGGTGCTCGCCGAGGTCGAGGGCGGGGACGCCGATCTGGACGCGCGGATCGCCGAGATCGAGCTGGCGATGCGCCGCGAGCACAAACCGGTCTTCCGTGATCTGCTGGCCGGCCGGTTCACCTTCCTGCCCATCGTGTGGGTGGGTATCGGGCTGTCGCTCTTCCAGCAGCTCGTCGGCATCAATGTCGCCTTCTACTACTCGGCGACGCTCTGGCAGTCGGTCGGCATCGATCCGTCCAGCTCGTTCCTCTACTCCTTCACGACGTCGATCGTCAACATCATCGGCACCGTTGTCGCGATGGCCCTGGTGGACCGGGTCGGCCGCAAGCCGCTCGCGCTCGTCGGCTCGACGGGCATGGCGGTCGCTCTGGCCTTCGAGGCGTGGGCGTTCTCCACGAAGCTCGTCCACGGCAGGCTGCCGGACACCGAGGCCGTCGTCGCCCTTGTCGCGGCCCATGTCTTCGTGCTCTTCTTCGCGCTGTCCTGGGGAGTCGTCGTCTGGGTCTTCCTCGGCGAGATGTTCCCGAACAGGATCCGCGCGGCGGCGCTCGGTGTCGCGGCCTCGGCACAGTGGATCGCCAACTGGGCCATCACCGCGAGCTTCCCGAGCCTGGCCGACTGGAATCTCTCGGGCACGTACATCATCTACACGTGCTTCGCCGTGCTCTCGCTTCCCTTCGTGCTCCTGTTCGTGAAGGAGACGAAGGGGAAGACCCTGGAGGAGATGGGGTAGGGGCGTTCCGGAAGTCCCGACCGGTCCGGAGGCGTCGTACGGGGCATCCGGGACGGGACGGGCGAACCCAGAAGCCGAGTGCCGTACGTCTGCGTCAAAAGGTGTAAATCGCTGTATGGATCCTTGTGCGATCCTCTGAAGCCAGGGCCGGGTCCGGCCGTGGCTGATACTGGGAGCGTTATGGAAATCGTCATCCTTGTTGTAGTTATCGCCCTGGTCGCGGTCGGCGCGATCAGCGGGCTCGTGGTCGGCAGCCGCAAGAAGAAGCGGCTGGCGTCCTCGGCACCGTCGAGTACGCCGACCATCACAGCCCCACCCGCCGAGCCGCATGTGGGCGACGAGGCGGAAGCGCCACGTGACGAGCCACGCCGGACGATCGAGGAGGTCGATCTCTCCGAGGCGATCGGGACTCCCGTCGCCGTCGAGGACCCGGTCGTGGCCGAGCCGCCCGCGCCGGCCATCGAGATCCCGGAGCCGTCCGCCGGCCGGCTGATCCGGCTGCGCGCCCGGCTCGCCCGCTCGCAGAACTCACTGGGCAAGGGCCTGCTCACGCTGTTGTCGCGGGAGCATCTCGACGAGGAGACCTGGGAGGAGATCGAGGACACGCTTCTCACCGCGGACGTCGGCGTCGCGCCGACCCAGGAACTGGTCGAGCGGCTGCGCGAGCGAGTGCGGGTGCTCGGCACGCGTACTCCCGAAGAGCTCCGCGCGCTGCTCCGGGAGGAGCTCGTGCACCTCCTGGGCACCGACTTCGACCGCGCGGTGAAGACCGAGAGCGGTCTGGACACTCCGGCCGTCGTGATGGTCGTGGGAGTCAACGGCACGGGCAAGACCACGACGACCGGCAAGCTGGCGCGCGTGCTGGTCGCGGACGGCCGCTCGGTCGTGCTGGGCGCGGCGGACACCTTCCGCGCCGCCGCCGCCGACCAGCTCCAGACGTGGGGCCAGCGCGTCGGCGCGCGTACGGTACGCGGGCCCGAGGGCGGCGACCCGGCGTCGGTCGCCTTCGACGCGGTCAAGGAGGGCATCGCGGAGGGCGCGGACGTCGTCCTCATCGACACCGCCGGCCGGCTGCACACCAAGACCGGTCTGATGGACGAGCTGGGCAAGGTCAAGCGGGTCGTCGAGAAGCACGGTCCGCTGGACGAGGTGCTGCTGGTCCTGGACGCCACGACCGGGCAGAACGGCCTGGTGCAGGCGAGGGTGTTCGCGGAGGTCGTGGATGTCACCGGCATCGTGCTCACCAAGCTGGACGGCACGGCCAAGGGCGGCATCGTGATCGCCGTCCAGCGGGAGCTGGGCGTGCCGGTCAAGCTGGTCGGCCTGGGTGAGGGCCCGGACGACCTGGCGCCGTTCGAGCCCGGGGCGTTCGTCGACGCGCTGATCGGCGACTGAGCCGGATTCCCGGTTCGCCGCTCGGACACCTCTGGCCGGTTTCCACCGCCCGCCCCCGGACGAACCGGGGGCGGGCGTCCGTACGGCCGCGTGCGCGGACCGGCCCGGACATGGCTCAAGCCGCCGCGGAGCGGTGGCAGATGTACGCCAGGGTGCCGAGCAGCAGCCTTGCCTGCGGCGGATCGGCGGCCGTGTCCAAGGACGGCGGACGCAGCCAGCGCACCGGTCCCAGGCCCGCCAGGTCCGAGGGCGGGGCCGTGACGTGATCCCCGGGGCCCAGGCAGTGCAGATCCAGATCGGCGTCGTCCCAGCCCATCCGGTAGAGCAGCTCGGGCAGCTCGGCCGAGGCGCCCGGCGCGACGAAGAAGTGGGCGCGGCCGGCCGGGGTCGCCATGACGGGACCCAGTGGCAGTCCCATCCGTTCGAGCCGGACCATGGCGCGGCTGCCCGCCTGTTCCGCGACGTCGATGACGTCGAAGGTGCGGCCCACCGGGAGCAGCACCGCCGCGCCCGGCGCCTCGGACCACACCTTGGTCACATCGTCCAGCGTGGCGCCCGCCGGGACCCCGGGGCCGAGGCCCAGCGGGTGCGCGCCCGGCGCCGCGCAGCCCTTGTCGCCGCAGGAACACCGTCTGCCCGCGGCCCGTGCGCCCGGGACGACGTCCCAGCCCCAGAGTCCTGTGTACTCCGCCACCGCGGTGCACTCCGTGGTGCGGCCGCGGCGGCGTGAGCCGGACCTGATCTCCCGGATGCCGCCGATCGTGAAGCCCATGCCCCCTCCAACGGGTCGAACTCGCCGGTGGTTACGACTCGCAGTGTGCCCGTGACGCTCCGTCGTCACCGGGGCGGTTTGGGCGGCGCGAAGATGCATTGGGGGTGACGCGCCTCGATCCGTGCGCTCCGGCGCACACTGCTCCACCCTCTCCTGACCTCGGCGTGTCAAGTGAATCGCGCCCCATCGCAGGCGAGTTCATTCGATGGGGTGGCGAATGGTGGCGTTTGTGGAATCACCCTCGCTGTAGGGGTGATCGTAGGATTACTTTCAGTGCACGAACCTCGGAGAAGAGCGCTCTCGTGGGTATGCCCCGGGCAACTCGGTTCCCTGTTTCGAAGGGGGCGCGGTCCCCGGACAAGAGGCGACAACCCACGGCATTCTGATGACGGTTCGCGCGACAGGGGTTTCAGCGGATGGGGGCGTTACCAGTGGGCGGCAGCGGCGCAGGCGGTACGGCTACCGGCAAGCGCACGAATGGGCAGCTCGACTCGTGGTTCATGCGCAGTGGCTGGTCGAAGGGCGAGCTGGCGCGGCAGGTCAATCGCCGCGCGCGCCAGTTGGGCGCGCACCACATCAGTACGGACACCTCGCGTGTGCGCCGCTGGCTGGACGGCGAACAGCCGCGCGAACCGATTCCGCGCATTCTCTCCGAGCTGTTCTCCGAGCGATTCGGCGCCGTCGTCGGCATCGAGGAACTCGGGCTGCGCACGGCGCACCGCTCACCCTCGGTCTCCGGTGTCGATCTGCCCTGGGCCGGCCCGCAGACCGTCGCGCTGATCAGCGAGTTCTCCCGCAGCGATCTGATGCTGGCGCGGCGCGGCTTCCTCGGATCCTCGCTGGCGCTGGCCGCGGGACCCGCCCTTGTCGAACCCATGCAGCGCTGGCTGGTGCCCGCGCCGCCGGGAGAACAGCGGGAGCCCGGCAAACCCGTCGCCTCGCACCGTCCCTCCCGCCTCTCCGAGCCGGAGCTGGAACTGCTGGAATCCACCACCGCGATGTTCCGGAAGTGGGACGCGCAGTGCGGTGGCGGGCTGCGCCGCAAGGCGGTCGTCGGCCAACTCCACGAGGTGACCGATCTGCTGCAGGAGTCGCAGTCCGAGGCCACCGCCCGGCGGCTCTTCCGGTGCGCCGCCGAGCTGTCCGAGCTGGCCGGCTGGATGAGCTACGACGTCGGCCTCCAGCCGAATGCGCAGAAATACTTCGTTCTCGCCCTGCACGCGGCCAAGGAAGCCGGGGACAAACCGCTCGGCTCGTACATTCTGTCCTCCATGAGCCGCCAGATGATCCATCTCGGCCGGCCCGACGACGCGCTGGAGCTGATTCACCTCGCGCAGTACGGCAGCCGGGAGTGCGCCACCGCGCGGACCCAGGCCATGCTGTATGCGATGGAGGCGCGCGCGTACGCCAATATGGGCCAGCCGAGCAAGTGCAAGCGGGCCGTCCGGATGGCCGAGGACACCTTCTCCGACGCCGGACTGGACGGAGAGCCGGAACCCGACTGGATCCGCTTCTTCACGGAGGCCGAGCTCAACGGCGAGAACGCCCACTCCTACCGCGATCTCGCCTATGTCGCCGGTCGCAGTCCCACTTACGCCTCCTTGGCCGAACCCGTCATGCGGCGCGCCGTCGACCTGTTCGGCAAGGACGACGAGCACCAGCGGTCGTACGCGCTGAATCTGATCGGCATGGCCACCATCCATCTCCTCAAGCGGGAGCCCGAGCACTCCGCCGTCCTGGCCCGGCAAGCCCTGAGGGTGGCGGGCCGGGTGCGCTCGGAGCGGGTCAGCAACCGGCTCCGCAAGACCGTCGACACCGCCGCCAGGGACTTCGGCGATGTGGCCGGGATCGCCGAACTCACCGATCTGCTCACCACCCAGTCGTCCGAGTCCGCGGAGGCGGTATGAGCCGGCCGCTGCCCGGGCCCGCGTATCCGTCCGTCCCGTACCGCCTGAGCTCCGGCCGCGGCAGTCACCCCGTACAGCCCGACACGGCTCCCCCGCCGCCAGGTAAGCAGGGTGACGGCCGCGGCCGGTTTACGATGCCCGCAGAGGGTATCCGTGACAGCCGGCCGCGATCCGTCGGTTCATCCGTCCGTAACACGCCGGACTTGTTCGTCACGGCCGCGAAACATCGTGCGGCACTGGCCGAAACCGCACTGCGCGACTCTCCTCACCACAGTCGGCCCATACCTGCTTGAGCATCCGCACGGGCCGTTCCGACCCACGAGGGGACGCTGGCTTTGAATGGCGCAGATACCGCATTCGTATTGATCAGTGCCGCGCTCGTCATGCTGATGACGCCCGGCCTGGCATTCTTCTACGGCGGCATGGTGCGGGTGAAGAGCGCCCTCAACATGCTCATGATGTCCCTTATCTCGCTCGGTATCGTCAGTGTGCTGTGGGTGCTCTACGGGTACTCGCTCACCTTCGGCGATGATCTCGGCGCCGGGCTGCTGGGCAACTTCGACCACGTCGGTTTCCAGGGCATCACCGCCGACACCCTGACCGGGGGCAAGGAAGGCATTCCCGTCTTCGCCTTCGCTCTCTTCCAGCTCATGTTCGCCGTCCTCACTCCGGCACTGATGAGCGGTGCGCTCGCCGACCGCGTGAAGTTCAGCGCCTGGGCGCTGTTCATCACTCTCTGGGTCAGCGTCGTGTACTTCCCGATCGCACACTGGGTCTGGCAGTCCGACGGCTGGCTGTTCAAGCTGGGAGTGATCGACTTCGCCGGTGGTACGGCGGTCCACATCAACGCCGGTATCGGCGCACTCGCCGCCGTCCTGGTCGTCGGTAAGCGCATCGGATTCAAGAAGGACCCGATGCGGCCGCACAACCTGCCGCTCGTCGTCCTCGGCGCCGGTCTCCTGTGGTTCGGCTGGTTCGGCTTCAACGCCGGCTCCGCGCTCGCCGCCAACGGCACCGCCGCCCTCATGGCCTTCAACACACAGATCGCCACCGGCGCGGCGATGCTCGGCTGGCTCATCTACGAGCGCATCCGGCACGGCGCGTTCACCACACTGGGCGCCGCCTCCGGCGCCGTCGCCGGCCTGGTCGCCATCACGCCGTCCGGCGCGTCCGTCAACCCGTTCGGCGCTCTGCTCATCGGTGTCGTCGCCGGTGCGGTCTGCTCCTGGGCCGTCAGCCTCAAGTTCAAGCTCGGCTACGACGACTCGCTCGACGTGGTCGGCGTCCACCTCGTCGGCGGTGTGATCGGCACCCTGCTCGTGGGTCTCCTCGCGATCGACGGCGTCGGTGGTCTCTCGCAGCTCGGCAAGCAGGCCGTCGGTGCGTTCTCGGTGATGGCCTACTCGTTCGTGGTTTCCTGGATCCTCGCCAAGATCGTCGACGCCACCATCGGCTTCCGGGCCTCCGAGGACGACGAGACCAGCGGTGTGGACATGGCCTTCCACGCGGAGTCGGCCTACGACTACAGCGCGGTGGGAGGTTCCCCGTCGGGCCGTAGTAGCGTGCCCGCCGCGAACCAGGACGAGGCGCTCGCCGCCGTGGCGACGAACAAGAAGGTGGACGCATGAAGCTCATCACCGCAGTCGTGAAGCCCCACCGGCTGGACGAGATCAAGGAGGCCCTGCAGGCCTTCGGAGTCCAGGGGCTCACGGTCACGGAGGCCAGCGGATACGGCCGGCAGCGCGGCCACACCGAGGTCTACCGGGGTGCGGAGTACACCGTCGACCTCGTACCGAAGATCCGCATAGAGGTACTGGTCGAGGACGCCGACGCCGAACAGCTCATCGACGCGGTGGTGAAGGCCGCCCGGACCGGCAAGATCGGTGACGGGAAGGTATGGAGCGTGCCGGTCGAGACGGCGGTCCGGGTGCGGACCGGCGAGCGCGGTCCGGACGCCCTCTGAGAGACAGGGACAACTGGGTGACGAGCCTCGAAGAGACAACCGAACAGGCAGACTCGGGACCCAGCGGCTATGCGGCGGCCCGGCTGCGCCTCCTCCAGGAGAAGGCGCGGTCAGGGCCGCCGCGCCGTACCGCCCTGGCCCGGCTGACCGACGACTGGCTGAACGCGCTGTTCAGTACGGCCGCCCAGGAGGCCGGCGTGCGCGGCGCGGCCCTTGTCGCCGTCGGCGGCTACGGACGCGGAGAGCTCTCTCCGCGCAGCGACCTCGACCTGGTGCTTCTGCACGACGGCACCGCGGGAGCGGCGGCGATCTCCGCACTCGCCGACCGCGTCTGGTATCCGGTGTGGGACCTCGGCCTCGCCCTCGACCACTCCGTCCGTACCCCGGCCGAGGTACGGAAGACCGCGGCCGACGACCTCAAGGTCCAGCTCGGACTCCTCGACGCCCGGCACATCGCGGGCGACCTGGGCCTGGTCACCCGGGTGCGGACCGCCGTACTCGCCGACTGGCGCAACACCGCGGCCAAGCGCCTTCCCGAACTGGACGAACTCTGCCGGGAGCGCGCCGAACGCCAAGGCGAGCTGCAGTTCCTGCTGGAGCCCGACCTCAAGGAGGCCAGAGGCGGACTGCGCGACGCCACCGCGCTGCGCGCCGTCGCGGCCTCCTGGCTCGCGGACGCGCCCCGCGAAGGGCTCACCGCCGCCCGCCGTGTGCTGCTCGACGCGCGGGACGCCCTGCATCTCACGACCGGACGCGCCACCGACCGGCTCGCACTCCAGGAACAGGACCCGGTCGCCGCCGAACTCGGCCTGCTGGACGCCGACGCGCTGCTGCGCCAGGTGTACGAGGCGGCGCGCACCGTCTCGTACGCCTCCGACGTCACCTGGCGCGAGGTGAACCGGGTCCTGCGCTCCCGCTCCGTACGCCCACGGCTGCGGGCCATGCTCGGCAGCAAGCCCGCACCCGAGCGCAGCCCTCTCGCCGAAGGCGTCGTCGAACAGGACGGTGAGGTCGTGCTGGCCCGCACCGCCCGCCCGGAACGCGACTCCGTCCTGCCGCTGCGCGCCGCGGCCGCCGCCGCCCAGGCCGGCCTGCCGATCTCACTGCACGCCGTCCGGCGCCTCGCCGCGGCGTCGAAGCCGCTGCCGGTGCCCTGGCCGGCCGAGGCCCGCGAAGAACTCGTCACCCTGCTCGGCGCCGGCGAGTCGACCGTCGCGGTCTGGGAGGCCCTCGAAGCCGAAGGTCTGATCACCCGGCTGCTGCCCGACTGGGAGCGGGTCCGCTGCCGGCCGCAGCGCAACCCCGTACACACCTGGACCGTCGACCGCCATCTCGTCGAGACCGCCGTCCAGGCGTCCTCGCTGACCCGCCGCGTGGGCCGTCCCGACCTGCTGCTGGTCTGTGCCCTGCTGCACGACATCGGCAAGGGCTGGCCGGGTGACCACTCCGTGGCCGGCGAGGTCATCGCGCGCGACGTCGCGTCCCGGATCGGCTTCGACCGCGAGGACACGGGCGTCATCGCCACGGTCGTACGCCACCATCTGCTGCTCATCGACACCGCGACCCGGCGCGACCTGGACGACCCCGCCACGGTCAGCTCGGTCGCCACCAGGGTCGGCTCGATCGGCACCCTGGAGCTGCTGCACGCGCTCACCGAGGCCGACGCGCTCGCCACCGGACCCGCGGCCTGGTCGTCCTGGCGGGCCTCGCTCGTCGACGAGCTCGTCAGCCGGGTCGGCGCCGTCCTCGCGGGCGACGCCGCGGCCGAACCCGAGCCGGCCGCGCCCAGCGCCGAACAGGAACGGCTGGCCGTCGAGGCGCTGCGCACCGGCGGACCCGTGCTCGCCCTGCACGCCCAGAGCGAGCCGCCGCAGGAGGACGCCGAACCGGAGCCGGTCGGCGTGGAACTGCTCATCGCGCTGCCCGACCAGCCGGGCGTGCTGCCCGCCGCGGCCGGCGTCCTCGCCCTGCACCGGCTCACCGTGCGGGCGGCCGATCTGCGCGCCGTGGAGCTGCCCACCGAGCTCGGCGAGAGCCGCGAGGTGCTGCTGCTGAGCTGGCGGGTCGCCGCCGAGTACGGCTCACTGCCGCAGGCCGCCAGGCTGCGCGCCGATCTCGTACGGGCCCTGGACGGCTCGCTCGACATCCGGTCCAGGCTCGCCGAGCGCGAGGCGGCGTATCCGCGCCGCCGTGGCGTGCAGGCCCCGCCGCCGCGCGTCACCGTCGCGCCGACCGCCTCACAGCTCGCGACGGTCATCGAGGTCCGGGCCCAGGACGCACCGGGGCTGCTGCACCGCATCGGCCGGGCTCTGGAGGACGCGGGAGTACGGGTACGGAGCGCGCATGTGTCGACCCTGGGAGCCAACGCGGTGGACGCCTTCTATGTGACGTCCGACCGTGGACGGCCACTGTCGGCGCCGGTCGCCGCCGAGCTGGCGCGGACCGTGGAGGCCGCGCTGCGGTGAGGCCGCCGTACGGTCCAGCCACCCGCACGGGGGACCTCACCGCGCGCGGCCGGATACCCTGGGGGACGGTCTGCCCTTCACCGCGCAGGACAGCCCCCACGCCCGCCCCCGACCTGAGGATCCGCGACCGCCGTGTTCGACACTCTCTCCGACCGCCTCGCAGCCACATTCAAGAGCCTCCGGGGCAAAGGGCGCCTCAGCCCGGAGGACATCGACGCCACGGCCCGCGAGATCCGTATCGCCCTGCTCGAAGCGGACGTCGCGCTGCCCGTCGTCCGGGCCTTCATCGCCAAGGTCAAGGAGCGCGCGGCCGGCGCCGAGGTCTCCCAGGCGCTGAACCCGGCACAGCAGGTCATCAAGATCGTCAACGAGGAGCTCATCGGCATCCTCGGCGGCGAGACCCGGCGGCTGCGCTTCGCCAAGCAGCCGCCGACCGTGATCATGCTCGCGGGTCTCCAGGGCGCCGGCAAGACGACCCTGGCCGGAAAGCTCGGTCTCTGGCTCAAGGGCCAGGGCCACTCGCCGCTGCTCGTCGCCTGTGACCTCCAGCGTCCCAACGCCGTCACCCAGCTCTCCGTCGTCGCCGACCGGGCCGGCGTCGCCGTGTACGCGCCCGAGCCGGGCAACGGCGTGGGCGACCCGGTCAAGGTGGCCAAGGACTCCGTCGAGTACGCCCGCGCCCGGCAGTACGACGTGGTCGTCGTCGACACCGCGGGCCGCCTCGGCATCGACCAGGAACTGATGAAGCAGGCCGCGGACATCCGCGACGCGGTCAACCCCGACGAGGTCCTCTTCGTCGTCGACGCGATGATCGGTCAGGACGCGGTCAACACCGCGGAGGCCTTCCGCGACGGCGTCGGCTTCGACGGCGTGGTGCTCTCCAAGCTCGACGGCGACGCCCGCGGTGGCGCGGCCCTCTCCATCGCGCATGTCACCGGCAAGCAGATCATGTTCGCCTCGAACGGCGAGAAGCTGGACGAGTTCGACGCGTTCCACCCGGACCGGATGGCGTCCCGCATCCTCGACATGGGTGATCTGCTCACCCTCATCGAGCAGGCGGAGAAGACGTTCAGCCAGGCCGAGGCCGAGAAGATGGCCTCCAAGCTGGCGAGCAGCAAGGGCAAGGACTTCACGCTCGACGACTTCCTGGCCCAGATGGAGCAGGTCAGGAAGATGGGCTCCATCTCCAAGCTGCTCGGCATGCTGCCCGGCATGGGACAGATCAAGGACCAGATCAACAACATCGACGAGCGGGACGTGGACCGTACCGCCGCGATCATCAAGTCGATGACGCCGGGCGAGCGCCACGAGCCGACGATCATCAACGGGTCTCGCCGGGCCCGTATCGCGCGTGGCTCCGGTGTCGAGGTCAGCGCGGTGAAGAACCTCGTGGAGCGCTTCTTCGAGGCCCGCAAGATGATGTCCAAGATGGCGCAGGGCGGCGGGATGCCGGGAATGCCGGGCGTACCCGGCATGGGCGGAGGCCCCGGCCGCGCGAAGAAGAAGCAGAAGCAGGCGAAGGGCAAGCAGCGCTCGGGCAACCCGATGAAGCGCAAGGCGGACGAGCAGGCGGCGGCGGCTCGACGCGAGGAGGCGGCGCAGTCGGGCAACGCGTTCGGGCTGCCGGCCGGGCAGCAGGACAAGAACTTCGAGCTGCCGGACGAGTTCAAAAAGTTCATGGGCTGACGGGTCGCCGTCCGGCGGGGGTTGGTGGTGCGGGCGGGGGGCCTCCGGCGGTGCGTTGTCCCGGCGGGTTTGTTGTTCGTGGTGCGGGTGCCGGGGGCGCCGGAGGTGGTGTCCGGACTGCATGATTTACGGCGCGTGCGGGCGGCCGCCAAGTCACCCGGGACTACGCGCCACAAATCACGCTTTACGTCCGGTCACCATCCTCCTGTGCCCCCGTCCCCCTCCCGCCGGTGGGTCCTGCCGGTCACGACCGCCTCCGGCTGAGTCGGGGTTGGGCGGGGCGTTGGTGGTGGCGGGCGGGTGAAGGGGGTCGTGCAGGGGTGGTGTCCGGGACGTAAAGCGTGATTTGTGGCGCACGACTACGAGTC
>NZ_JARBAE010000048.1:0-50239 GCF_033795305.1 Streptomyces sp. AK02-01A | reverse complement strand
ACCCGCGCCGGCGCACCCGCCTGGTCCGTCTCCGGCCAGGCCGGCGACTTCACCGGCGGACTGTCCGGCAAGTACCTCGGCTGGACCCCCTCCGTCCTCGCCGAAGGAGCCGGCGCCCAGCCCGGAACCACCACCGCCCCCGGCATCGACACCGGAAACGGCCTCGCCGACTCCGCCACCCTCGGCTCCGCCACAACCGGCCACACCAAGGGCACCGCAACCCTCGGAGCCACCCTCGACCTACGCCTGCCCACCACCACCCAACCCGGCACCTACACCACCACCCTCACCCTCACCGCACTCAGCTGACCAACACACCAACACACCAACACACCAACACAACCCCGCACAGCCGCCACTCCAGGCGGCCCACCGGGGCCGTGAGACATCGCGTGCGGCCGACCGCGCTCCTTTCAGGGCGCGGTCGGCCGCTCGACGACGACGGAGAGAAACCATGACCAGGAGATCCGCCACACCGGCCGTACCGCGCCACATTCTCGCCGCCATGCTGATGGCGCTCGTGACACTGCTGTGGACTCCGCCGAAGGCCACGGCCGCACCGACGACGACGGCATCCACGCCCGTGGCGGCAGGAGACCAGATCTCCTGGGGCGCCGCGCCCGCGGACACGCCTGTCGGCACGGGCCGTAACCGCTTCACCTACACCCTCGCACCCGGCTCTCGTGTCACCGACGCCATAGCCGTGGTCAACCGCAGCGACACCACCATCAAGCTCCGGGTCTACGCCAGCGACGCCTTCACCACTCCCAGCGGCGGCATCGATCTCCTGCCCGCGGACAAGAAGCCGAGCGACGTCGGCTCCTGGATCACCATGAGGTCCAGCACCCTCACACTGAAGAGCCAGAAGTCGGCGGTCGTGCCCTTCACCCTCACGGTCCCCGCCAAGGCCACACCCGGTGACCACTCAGGTGGCGTTGTGACCTCACTGATCACCAAGACCGACGGGAAGACCGTCCGGCTGGACCGCCGGCTGGGCTCCCGCCTCTACCTCCGGGTCGCGGGACCGCTCTCGCCGGCCCTCACCGTCACCGATGTCCACACCGCCTACCGCGGCACCCTCAACCCGGTCGGCAGAGGCAGCACACATGTCACCTACACCGTCGCCAACACCGGAAACGTCCGGCTGAAGGCCCACCAACTGATCAGGACAAGCGGACTGTTCGGCCTGATCAGCCAGAACGCCCGCGTCGCCGACCTGCCCGAGGTCCTGCCCGGCAGCTCACTGACCCGTACCGTCACCGTCACCGGCATCTGGCCCGCCTTCCGGCTGGACACCGACGTCATCCTGCGGCCGATCGCCTCGGACGACCTGCCTCCTCTCCAGGCAGACGAGGCCACCGCGTCCCACTCGCTGTGGGCCTGGCCCTGGGGGCAGTTGATCGTGCTGGCGGCCGTCATCGCAGCCGCATGCGGCTGTCCGCTACTGCGCAAGCGGCGCAAGCGCAAGGTCGAACAGGCCATCTCCGACGCCGTCACCAAGGCACTGCGCAGTTCCACCACCGAGGCGCGGTCGTCCCAGGACCAGCCCTCTTCACACTGACGGTCCGGCCACACCCCGGAGGAACCCTGGACCGGCTCTGTCACCCGTGCGCGGGCATGCCTGTCCGTGCCTGGAGCCGGTCGAGCACCGAGCCGTACACGTAGAGGAATTCCTGCCGAATCTCCCAGGTTTCGCCGTCTCTCACAGGGAGCGACCAGAGCTGCTCTCCGGAGTCCGGGCTCATCGCGACCAGCTCCTTCCTCGTCTGATCCTCGCTGATCCATGTCGCGTAGAGCGTGTCGTTCCCCGCTATGACAGGTATTCCCATGGCCTGCCTTTCCCAGGATCCGCGCGCCGCTCCAGTGGCGTCATCGAGCAACAGGAGCCGCACCCCGGTGCCGGATCCGTCCGCGGCGGCAGGCCCCGTGAACTCAGCGGTGAACAGCAGCTCTCTGTAGAGAAGAGGCTTGTGGGGTACGGCATCTCCGCGCAGCGCACGAGACCAGATCTCGCGGCCGGTGTGCGCGTCGAGCGCGATGAACCGCCCGTCGGCCACCGCGTGTACCTTGCCTCGCTCGCTCAGTGCCGTCTCGGGCTCAAGAGTGTTGAAGGTACGGGTCCACAGTTCGGCGCCGTCGGAGACCCGCAGTGCGGTGAGCCGGCCCTCTCGGCCGGGCAGGGTGTTGGTACCCACCAGAATCCCATTCCGGACCGGGGCTCCCGAGGGGTAATTCATCTCGACAGGTCTGCTCCACAACAACTGCCCGGTGGTGGGGGCGATGGCGTGGACTCGGCTGTTCCAGTCCGCGTCGACGCACATGATGAGAACCGAGTCCTCCAGAGGCATCACTCGACTCATGTTGGGAACCGAGGCCTCCCATACGGCTTTTCCCGTGGCTGCCCGCAGGGCGCGTACCCGCGCTGTACCGATGTCCGGAGGCGCGCTCGCCTCGCCGTTCTCCCCGTAGATCACCAGGTCCCGCCACCGAGTGAAGTACGGGGCAGCGGAGGTGGGGCGGGACCACAGTAAAGTGCCGTCAGACGCATCCAGAGCGAGAAGTGCGGGTAGGCCGGAGCCCGACCTGACCGTCACGACCACTCCATCGCCCAGTAGCGGCGTGTCCTGCTCGACATCGTTGTGGCGGACGACCTCAGGCGGTGGCGTGTACCGCCAACGCTCCTTCCCCGACACGTTGTCGAAGGCGCGGATCCGGCCGCCCCATTCGGCGCTGTAGAGCATCTTGTCCCCAAGAGCGGGAACCGCGGAGTTCGGGGCACGTTTCACAGGCCAGCCTGGCGCCGTCCCGGCGGGTTCCGCGCTCGGGGTCAGCGGAATCACCCTGAATGGAGGCTCATCCTTCCCGGTAAAGGTCGCTTTCCCCTGTCCGGAGCGGTAGAGCCAGGTCCCCGCGCCGAGCGCCGCCGCCATGGCGCCGACCACGAGGAGCCGTCGCGAGAGCCCTTGGCGGCTCCGCCGCGTGCGGTCGTTCTCGTCCGCGCCCGTATCCATGCCTACGGGTGCTCCGCCCCTGCCCGCGTCTGTTCCGCGGCGGTCCGAAAGGGAGCACCGTCAAAGTCAACCGTATGAGTCTCCGGGTTCTCCCCGGCGACGGCCCAGACCAGTTGGAGTTCCCATGCGTAGTAGCCGTCTTCGGCCACCGCCAGGATTCTCAGACTCTCGGGGTCGTCGCTCGACATGGTGAGCGGGAGCTGCAGAGGACGGGCACGGTCCGCGCCGAGCTGGTCGAGTTCGGCGCCCGCCATCGCCTCGGCCCCCAACGCGACTTGGTCCGGCCACCTCTGATACATCTCCCGTACCGAGACGGCCCGGCCGACCGGGAGTTGGCGCAGAGGAATGCTGAAGGAATGGTAGTAGCCCGGGCCACCGCAGCCGGGACGGAACGGTTTCAGCCGCGGAGTCTCCTTCCGGCTGATCACCTTGACCCGGATGTCATGAAGTGTCGCCTTCTTTCCGGTGGTGGATGTATCGAGATAGAGAGTGAACGTGTTCTGGGCTACGGCGTCATGCTTCTTCAACCAGGCGATAAGGCTCTCGGTCTGCCAGTCCCCGTCCGCGCGCTGCCGGAATTCGTCGAGTGCCGCGCCGTATCGCCCGGGAGGTATGGCCCACTGCTGGTCGCACGGAGAGACGACCGGCAGAGCCACTATTTTGACCTCGGCCTTCCCGAGACCAAAAGCGTCTTCTACCCATGAACTCAGAGCGGTGCCCCACGGTCCGTAGAGAGACCCAAGGACCAGAAGAAGCCCGCTTCCCAGCAAACCGGCGATGATGTCCCATCTTCGCGACGGCTTGTCCTCCCGCTCCGGCGAAGCTCCGCCGGGACCTGGGTCCCTCGGCTGAGACGGATGCCTCTGGCCGCTGCCGGAGGTTGTCGACGGCGTCCGGGTGGGCGGGACGGCCGCCGGGCCCTCCGAGGGCGGGCCGGGAGGTACGCCAGGAGGCGCCCATCCGCTGGACGCCTGGGCCTGCCGGTCCGACGCACCGTCATCTTCCGTTTCACGAGCCATCGTTGCCCCGCCCCCTCGGTCGACAACTGGGCATCCTAAGGGCTCGCCGGGAATCAAGATGCCGCTTGCCGTCCTGTTCGGCAGCAGCGGAATGCCCTCGGTGGGCCGTGGTGGGTGTGGTCGAGCAGCATGAGGCGATGCATCTGAATCGACCGCCGCCTCGCGAGTTGAAGATCATTGATACGGCTTCGCTGCTCGGCCTGGAGGAGCGGGCGCCCGAACTCAGCCTTAACCAACACTTGGATCGGGCGTGCGTGCTGGAGAATGCGGCGCCCGACGGAGCCCACTACCTGCGGGTGGGAGCACTTGAAAGCCGCGACTATTCTCCGGTGGTTCCGTCGATCCGCTCGCGGAGCAGGTCGGCGTGGCCGTTGTGACGCGCGTACTCCTCGATCATGTGGGTGAGGACATAGCGGAGGGAGAACACCTCAGCACGCCATTGAACGGTGGCGTCGAGGGACTCGGCGGCTTCCACGATCGCTTGGGAGCGCGCGGACGCTGCTCGCCAGACTGCGAACGCTTCGTCAGGATCGGCTGCCTCGCTGTCGAACTCGGCGAACGTGCCATGCACTGTCCCCGGCCAGTAGGCCCGCACATCTTCGCCGTTCCATACGACCTGAAACCAGCTCCGCTCGACCTCGGCGACGTGGCGGATCAGCCCGAGCAGGGAAAGCCCCGACGGCGGAACCGCCTTCTCCCGCAACTGCTCGGTGGTCAGCCCCGCGCACTTCAGGGCCAGAGTCTCGCGCTGGTACTGCAGGAAACCGGTCAGCGAGGTGCGCTCGTCGGCCGTCCGCGAAGGTTCGGTCCGCTGGTGATCACTCATCCCGGCATCATGCCAGGGGGCTACTGATGCAGCTCGGCCGTTGAGGACGAGGGCGGTAAGCCCGCCCGAGTCGCGTCGAACGACAGCGGCCCACGCGCCCGCCCTGCCGCACGGCCGAGGTCACAGGACCCGCTCGCCCGATGGTGAGGCCCGAGGCGCAGCGCACGGCGAGCGCGCTCGCTCAGCGTAACGGCGATACCAGGCCCGGCTCGTAGGCGACGATGACCAGCCGGACCCGGTGACGGGCCGCCGGCCTGGTGAGCAGCCGACCCACGTGGGCCTTGGCCGTGGGCGGGCTGATGAGACCTCAGATATGGGACAGCCCTCGGTCGGCGACGCCCGGCACGCACGCTCGCCGCGTTGTCGAAGCCGTCCGAGTGCGTCCAGTACGAGGACAATCCTCCGCCTTGCGATCGCACGCGCCGGACGCCGTCGGCCCCACCCTCCGGGCAGACGGCGCCACTTGCGCAACACGTCCTAGAGTGCCGCGAGGGGCATTAGTACGGCTGGGCCCGCGCCGCGAAGGCCGGTGCCATCTTGTCCTGCGAGGTGCGTGGGAAGGAGACCTTCTTCGGATTTCCGTCCGAGACGTACCAGTTCTTCCCGGCGGCGAGCTTGTCCAGCCAGCGCGACGAACCGAACTCCGCGTCCTGGTCCTTGGGGCCCGCCGAACGGATCCGTGGGATCGCGTTGGGTGTGAAGGCATTGGCGAACGGCGAGACTGACGGGTTGGCCCCGACGAGGTACACACCGTCGTAGCGGTAGCCCGTTCCCCGCGCGGCGACCTCGGCCGGCTGAGGCATGGCCCCGAAGGGCAGGGCGAGGGACGTGACCCGGGTCCCGGGCGCGGCCTTCTCGATCGCCTGCTGTCCGGCGGCGATGGCTCCCGAGGCGCCCGCCTGGTCCAGGGAGCGCAGGTTCTGGTGGCGGTCGGTGTGGTTGCCGACCTCGTGTCCGTGCGCCTTCAGCCAGGTCAGCGCCCTGGCGGAACCGGTGGCCGAGAAGGCGTCCGCGTTGACGAAGAAGGTCGCCACCGGCTTGAACGCCGGATACTTCTTCGCCGTCTCCGCCAGGATGGCGACGGCCGTGTCCGGTGCCGGATTGCCGTCCTGGCCGAGGCGCATCTGGCTGTTGGTCGAGTCGTCGAACGTGAGGACCACCGGGTGCGTTCCGGCCGGGATGTCGATGCGGCCCGTCTGGAAGTCCCGGGCGGTGACCGGCACGTACTTTTCCCGGGCGAGGCGCTCCAGCTCGGCCCGGAAGTCGGCCGGGGTGCGGTCGTAGACGCTGGCCGGTTTCTCGGTGAGCTGGTGGTACATCAGCACCGGCACCTGGCCGAGCTCGTCGGCGCCGACCTCCGCCGGGTTCTTCAGGGCGACAGGGCTGGACGCCGCCGGTGAGGCGACCGGTGACGACCCCGGGGAGCAGCCCGAGGCGAGCAGAGCGGCGCCTGCCAGGGCGCAGAGCGGGACGAGTGGGTGGCGCATGAGGGACCTCCAAGGCGAACGTGTCGCGCCATCCCTACCGGCCGCGGGAGCCCCCGTACCGCACCGTCCCCTGGATGGCGCAGTCACCACGCCGGGCCCGAACTCGGCTGTTCGTGTGAAATCCGGTCAGAACAGGAGGACCGACACGCCGTGCGGCAATCAATGGAGAGACCACCCGGCCACAGCACGAAGGGCGCCATGATGGCTAAGAGACACATACCGCACTCCGACTACTCCTACCGCCACCGCCGGCCGGCCCGCCGGCGCGCCCTGATAGCGACGGCCGTAGTGCTCGCACTGGGCGGAGTGGGCTGGACCTTCTTCGTATCGGGACCGGGCGTGCAGGGTCTCGCCGACGGCGCCGTCCTCGACGGGCGCAGGGCCGCACGGGTCAGCGCCTACCTCGACGCCAAGGCGGCCGGCGCTCAGGAGAAGGTGCGCGCCACCCTCGACGGAGCGGTGGTCGCGGTCAAGCCCGAGGGTGCCCGTCTGAAACTCGCCCTCCCGCCTCTGGCCGAGGGCCGTCACACCCTGGTGGTGGAGGGCGCGAGCAGTCTGCCCTTCGCCTCGTACCGGGAGGTCGTGGACTTCATGGTGGACACCACCGCTCCCGACCTGAAGGTGGCCGAACCCGACGTCAAGAACGTCACCGGACCCGTGACCATCACCGGCAAGGCCGCCACCGACGCCAAGGTGACCGTCGACGGCAAGGAGGTTTCCGTCGACAAGGCCGGCGCCTTCAAGATCACAGTGCCCAAGGGCACACCCGTCGTGCAGTTCACCGCGGTGGACCGGGCCGGAAACACCACCACCAAGGCCGTGTCCGCCCGGGGCCGTCGTCCCATGATCCGCGCCGCGCACATCACCGCCATCGGCTGGGGCAACGACACCCTGCGCGGCAACATCCTCGCGCTGGTCCGCAGCGGCAAGCTCAACGCCGTACAACTGGACGTCAAGGACGAGGACGGCGAGGTCGGATACGCCTCCCAGGTGCCGCTGGCCCGTCAGATCGGCGCATCCAAGGGCTACTACGACGCCCGCAAGGCGATCGCCGAGATCCACGCGGCAGGCGCCCAGGTCATCGGCCGCATCGTCGCCTTCCGCGACCCCAAGCTCGCCACGGCCGCCTGGAAGGCCGGCAAGCACAACCAGGTCGTGCTGACGCCCGAGGGTCAGCCCTACGGCGCCGGCGGCCACTACGGAGCCCTGGCCTTCACGAACTTCGCCGACGTCACGGTCCGCAAGTACAACCAGGACCTCGCCGTCGAAGCGTCCAAGCTCGGCTTCGACGACATCCTCTACGACTACGTGCGCCGCCCCGACGGACCGCTGTCGAAGATGCGCTTCCCGGGCATCGGGACCGCCACACCGGAGCAGTCCATCACCTCCTTCGTCGCCGACACCCGGACCGCGATGCGCCCGCACGCCAAGTACCTCGGCGTCTCGGTCTTCGGCATAGCCGCCACCCGGCCCACCGAGATCGCCCAGGACATCGCCGCCCTGGTCAAGGTCAGCGACTACATCGCGCCGATGGTCTACCCGTCCCACTGGGGCCCGGGAGAGTACGGCGTAGCCAACCCCGACACCGCTCCGTACGCGATCGTGCAGCGCTCGCTCGCCGACTTCGCCCGCCAGGCGAAGGGCACCCAGACCGCGATCGTCCCGTGGCTCCAGGACTTCTCGATGGGCAGCACCTACGGGCCGACCCAGGTGGCCGAACAGATCAAGGCCGCGGCGGCCAACAAGATGGACTCCTTCATCCTCTGGAACGCCGGTGCCCGCTACCAGGGCGCGGCGCTCCAGCAGATCGCCGCTCACTGACGCGGCAGACGAGAGCCGTGTTCCCGGCATAGATGGTGGCAGGGGCGGACTCGCGGCAGGTCGCGAGTCCGCCTCTCCGGCCGGTGAGACGCGTCCCAGGATTGCCCGGTGCGAAGCGGACTACAGGTTGTAGCCGCCCGACACCTCGATGTTCTGGGCGGTGACCCAGCCGCTCTCCGCGGAGAGCAGGGTGGCGATCATCGCGCCGATGTCGTCGGGTTCGCCGACCCGGCCGAGAGCGGTCTTCGCCGCGAGGACCGGGATGACCTCAGGAAACCGGTCGAAGGCGTCGTCGGCGATCCGGGTGCGGGTCGAACCCGGCGAAACGGCGTTGACGCGGATGCCTCGCGTGCTGAACTCCTTGGCCATGTAGCGGGTCAGTACGTTCAGGCCGCCCTTCATCGACGCGTAGGCCGAGTAACCGGGCTCCAGGCCGGACGCCATGGCCGAGTTGCTGCTCGTGTTGACGACGGCCCCGCCGTCCTCCATCCGCGGCAGCAGGCTTTGGGTCAGGAAGTACGGACCCTTGAGCAGGACCCGCATCAGCCTGTCGAACGTTTCCTCAGTCGTGTCCTCCAGCAACGACGTATGCGCGAAGCCGGCGTTGTTGACCAGGTAATCGAATGTGTCGCGCTGCCAGGTGTCGCGCAGCACGCCGACCACGGACTCGTGGAAGGCCGGGAAGGTGCCCGTCTCACCGACGTCCAGCTTCAGTGCGACGGCCGTGCCGCCTTCCTTCTCGATCGCGGCCGCCGTTTCCAGCGCTCCTCGCGGATTGTTGCTGTAGGTCAGAATCACTCCGGTGCCGCGCCTGGCGATGTGAATCGCCGCGCTCCGCCCGATACCGGAGCTGGCGCCGGTGACGACCGCGACCTTCATGCTGTTCCTCCTGTTGTGGTGGAGCCTCTGCCGATGCCCGGTGTGGACACCGACAGGACGGTGGTGACATACGAATTGCTCTGAGTGGCTCGGCAGTTGTGCTGCCGGGATGTCCAAGGACGCCGGACGGGACCTGATCCGTCGGTGTCCTGTGCTCGATGGCGCGGCGCTATACGGCGGAAGCCGGGGTCAGGACGCGCCTGAGCCAGTCGTCGCGTGTCCGGCGCGCCCCGGCCGAGATCCGGGCCTGTGGATAGAGCGCGTCGAATCCGTGGAACCCGCCGGCCCAGACGTGGAGTTCCGCCTGGCCGCCGGCCGCCCAGATCCGGCCGGCGTAGGCGATGTCCTCGTCGCGGAAGACCTCGGCCGAGCCGGCGTCGATGTAGGTGGTCGGCAGGCCCGAGAGGTCGTCGGCCACGGCGGGCGAGATGTAGCCGGACACCTGCTCGTCCGTGCGGCCACCGAGCACGGATCGCCATCCGAACTCGTTCATCTCGCGGGTCCAGACGCCGGGCGTGCCGGAGTACTGCCGGCTTGAGGTGGTGATGTTGCGGTGGTCGAGCATGGGACAGATCAGCATCTGGGCGGCGACCGCCGGAGTGCCGAGGTCGCGTGCCATCAGAGCGACTCCGGCGGCGAGGCCACCGCCGGCGCTGGCGCCCGCGACGATGATGCGGGCGGGATCAATGCCCAGGTCGTCGGCGTGCTCGGAGATCCAGAGCAGGCCCTGGTAGCAGTCCTCGACCAGGGTCGTGCCGGTGGCCTCCGGCGCCAACCGGTAGTCCACGGAGATGACGACGGCGCCGAACAGGTCGAGCCACTCCAGCGGGATGTCGATCTGCGAGAAGCGATCTCCCATGATCATTCCGCCGCCGTGCATCCAGTAGACGCACGGCGCCGCGGTGGAGCGCTCGGTCCCGGCGGGACTGAAGATCGACAGTGGGATCCGCGCACCGTCCGCGCCGGGCACGGTGACCTCGCGCCGGTCGACCGAGCGACCTTCGAGAAGCGGCTCGACCGGCGTCGGCGGGAGCAGACGAAGCTGCGCGAGTACGTCGGGGCTGAGCCGGGTCATCAGCGGCATGTCGGCGAGCAGCGCGCGCAGCTCGGGGTCCAGGTCGGGGCGTGCCAGGGTCATGGTGGCCACCTTTCGTGTGCGGGGTCGAGGGCCGCGGGGCCGTCGGACCGGATGGAGGAGCGAGGAAGGACGGGCCGATCGGTCCACGGGTCTCAGAAGGCGGCCTTGCCGCGGACCGGGACGTAGTCGGTGTACTCGGACTCCTTGGCCAGCATTCCGTCGATCCGCGACACGATGCTCTGAGCGGCCTCGCCGGCGAAGATCCGGTGATGGTCCTCCTCGCTGGTCCAGCCCTCGGTGATGTGGACCACGTCGGGGTTGGACGCCGAGCGGCTGACGAGGTAGACGACGCAGTATTCGCTCGCGCCGGGACTTCCTTCGTCCAGGCCGGTCAGCAGCAGGTCGACGAGCTGATCAGCCAGTCCGGGCTTGGCGGTCAAAGTGGCGTTGAATCCGTAGGTGGCGATCACGGCTACCTTCTTCTGCGGTCGGCGGAATGTGCGTGTGCGGTCCTGGAGCGGGAGCTCTTTGGTCCCGCCCTGGGCTCCAGTGATTCCATTCAACCCGCCTGACCTGCGGAAACGATAGAACGATGCTCGCGAGGACTTGCACGATTCTCTTCCGCCTGGGAGCAGGCGACCGGTGGTGTGCTGCAATGAAGGCATGTACCTCGACGAGCTCCGCACCTTGCTGGTCCGGCACGCGCGGCCCGACTGGACCACCGCCATCGACGGCGTACTCATCTCGAAGGTCGAGCGGTCCGATCCACCGGCGCCGTCGATGTCCGGCACGGTGCTGGCGGTCATCGCGCAGGGCGCCAAACGCCTCGCGCTGGGCAACCGGGTTTTCGAATACCACGCCGGGCAGTACCTCGTCGCCTCGGTCGACCTGCCCGTCACCGGCCAGTTCACCGAGGCCAGTCCCGAGTATCCGGCGATCGGGTTCGGGCTCACGCTGGAACCGTCCGCCGTCGCCGAACTGCTGCTGCAGGCCGGGCCGGGAGACGCTCCGCGCGCCGGCGGAAGCGCGGTGCCGGGCATCGCGGTCAGCGACGCTCCGGACGCGCTGCTCGACGCCGTGGTCCGGCTGCTGCGCCTGCTCGACGAGCCGCGCGACCGGACGGTGCTCGCGCCGCTGGTCAAACGCGAGATCCTGTGGCGGCTGATCACCGGTGAACAAGGCGACATCGTGCGCCAGCTCGGGCTCGCCGACAGCAGCCTCAGCCATGTCGCGCGCGCGGTGCGGTGGATCCGCGAGCACTACGCGCAGCCGTTCAAGGTCGAGGATGTGGCGCAGCTCTCCGGCATGAGCGTCTCCGCCTTCTACCGCAACTTCCAGGCGGTGACCGCGATGAGCCCCATCCAGTTCCAGAAGCAGATCCGGCTCCAGCAGGCCCGGCTGCTGCTGGCCACCCGTCCCAACGACGTCACCGGAGTCGGTCACCGGGTCGGCTACGACAGTCCGTCGCAGTTCAGCCGGGAATACCGCCGCCAGTTCGGCGCACCGCCCAGCCAGGACGCCGCCGGCCTGCGCCACGCCGTGCCCGCCACCGCGGGTGTCCTTCCCTGACGTATCACGCGTACGGCGAGTTACGCGTACGACGAGTTACGTTTCAGTCCTGCGCCGACGGGTGCGCGCGATGCGGTGTGGCCGGCTCGCTGGTCCAGGCGGCGAGCAGGCGCAGGGCCTGCTCGGAGGGCGTGCCGGGTTCGGCGGTGTAGATGCCGAGGACCTGGTCGTGGTCGCCGGTGACGTCCAGGGCTTCGTAGTCGAGAGTGAGGTCGCCGACCAGCGGGTGGTGGAAGTGCTTGGTGCCGTAGGTGCGGCGCTGGATGTCGTGGTCGGCCCACCAGGTGCGGAAGTCGGGATCGCGCAGCGAGAGCTCGCCGATGAGCTCGGCGAGCTGAGGGTCGTGCGGGTGCTGGCCGGCGTACAGGTGCAGGGCGGCGACGCTGGTGCGAGCGATGCCTTCCCAGTCCTGGTAGAGGGTGCGGGCGCCTTCGTCGAGGAAGATGAAGCGGGCCATGTTCCGCTCGCGGTGGGGCAGGGCGTCGAAGTCGGTGTAGAGGGCGCGGGCCAGCGCGTTGGAGGCGAGGATGTCCGTCCGGCGCCCGACGACCAGCGCCGGGACCTCACTCAGGGTCTCCAGGATCCGGTACAGCCCGGGTCGGACCCGCTGCGGCGCCAGTGGGCGGGGCCGCGTCCGGGCGGGCCGGGCCACGGCGAACAGATGGCTGCGCTCGTCTCCGGTCAGCCGCAGCGCGCGAGCGATGGCGTCGAGCACGGCCTCGGAGGCGTTGACGTTGCGGCTGCGCTCCAGCCGTACGTAGTAGTCGACGCTGACGCCGGCGAGCTGCGCGACCTCCTCCCGGCGCAGCCCCGGCACCCGGCGGACCGTCGGTGCGGGCGTCAGGCCGGCCTGCTCGGGAGAGATCTTGGCGCGGCGGGTGCGCAGGAACTCTCCGAGCTCGCTGCTCCGGCTGCTCGGCGTGGGCCGGTGGTCATCCATGTCTTCACGTTACGGCGCCGACCGCGTCGGCCTCGACCGTAAAGGGGTACTGCCGGACCCCCGGCTGGGCCATGCCTCTTCCGGCGCTCTGACCAGCCGCTTCTGGTGCTTGTCTGGAAACAGAAGGGCACGATTTCCTCCTGCCGCCGGGCGGCGGGACGCACAGAGAGGCCAATCCCATGACCGACCACGGACGCGTCACCACTCCGTTCGGCGCACGGACCACCGCCGCGGAGGTCGTCGCGGGCGTCGATCTGGCCGGCCGCCGCGCGGTGGTCACCGGCGGCTCCTCGGGCATCGGCGTGGAGACCGCGCGGGCCCTGGCCGCCGCGGGCGCCGAGGTCACGCTGGCCGTCCGCGACACCGAGGCAGGTGCGAAGACCGCCACCGACATCACCGGCACCACGGGCAACGGCCGGGTCCTGGTCGCGCCGCTCGATCTGTCCGACCAGGAGTCGGTCGCCGCGTTCGTGACCGCGTGGCAGGGCCCGCTGCACATCCTGGTCGACAACGCAGGCGTCATGGCCACGCCGGAGACACGCACCGCCGAGGGCTGGGAGCTGCAGTTCGCCACCAACCACCTCGGCCACTTCGTCCTCACCACGGGCCTGCGCGAGGCCCTCAAGGCGGCCGGGGACGCCCGGGTCGTCGTGGTCAGTTCGGTCGGCCACATCAACGGCGAGGTCCTCTTCGACGACATCAACTTCGAGCACCAGCCGTATGACGCGTGGGCCGCCTACAGCCAGTCCAAGACCGCCAACATCCTGTTCGCTGTCGAGGCCGCCAGGCGCTGGGCGGCCGACGGCATCAGCGTCAACGCCCTCAACCCCGGCCGGATCGCCGACACCAGACTCTCCCGGCACATCGGCTCGGCCATCAACGCCCCGGCCTCCTTCGAGCCCGGACGGAGCGACGGTGTGTCGGTGAAGAACACCGAGCAGGGCGCCGCCACCTCCGTACTGCTCGCGGCCTCACCGCTGGTCGAGGGTGTCACCGGCCGGTACTTCGAGGACTGCGACGAGGCCGGCCCGCACCAGCCGGGCATCCGCCGCGGCGTGGCCGCCTACGCTCTCGACGCGCGGAAGGCGGCGCGCCTGTGGCAGGTCTCCCTCGACATGATCGACGCCGCCCGCCGCGGTCACTGACCAGTACCGGACCCGCCCGCCTGTGAGCGCCACCGGTCGCACCTGACGGCACACCACCGAGCCGCCTCGTAAGAGCGGTGACGCAGGTCACGTTTTACCTGTTGCTTACCTTGTTGCTCCCTCGACATGATCGCATTTGGTCACCAATGGCTCTGACAAGGACTCAACTATGCGTTTACATAGGTGAATTGGATCCATAGCCGCCATCCTCGGCCTCACCGTCGCCGGAATGGCCGCCACCACCGGCACCGCACACGCCGCCTCCTACAACGGCGCCTGCGGCTCCGGCTACAGCGTGATCGACTCCATGGACACCTACGACGGTCACACGTTCCTCACGTACAACAGCTCCAACGGCTACAACTGCGTCGTCACCGTCAGCGACTATCCGGGCACCGCGATGTTTCTGGACGCCCGACTGCGGCTCTCCAGGAACGACACCGTGTGGAGGGCCAACGAGATGAACGCGGGCACCTTCAGCTACTACGCGGGTCCTGCCGAGGCCCTCTCCCGAGGACGGTCAGCGGAGAGCCGTGGGGTCGGAGAGGAAGTGGATGCCGGTGAGGCGTTCGCTTTCGGTCCACAGGAAGGCGCCCTCGGCAGGGTCGTCGGCGCCGCGCGGCAGCGGGACAGGCTTGGGACTGCCGGCGGTCTGGTCGCGGCCGGCCGGCGCGATGAACTGGCCGCTGTGGGCGTCGAGGCTGGTGGCGGCGTAGAGCGAGGGCCAGGCCGCGCCTTCGGCCGAGCCCATCACGGTGCGCGAGGTCAGGGCGACGATCAGCTGTGACAGCGGACCCTGGCTGTGGCGCTGGAGGTTTGTCATGGCGGAGCCGGGATGGACCACGAGGGCCTCGATACTGGTGCCGGTCAGGCGGCGGGCGAGTTCCTGGGTGAAGACGACGTTGGCGCGCTTGGACTTGGCGTACGCGCTCATCGCTCCATAGCGGCGGTCGCTCATCAGGTCCTCCAGGCGTCCCATGCGCCAGGTCGCGGCGATCGCGCTGACCGTGACGATCCGTGCGGCCGGTGACCGGAGCAGGGCCGGCATCAGCCCCGCGGTGAGGGCGAAGTGCCCGAGGTGGTTGGTGCCGAAGGTCAGCTCGAAGCCGTCGCTGGTGGTGCGGCGCTCAGGGATGTTCATCACGCCCGCGTTGTTGAACAGCAGGTCGATGGTCTCCGTCTCGGCCAGGCGCTTACTCGCCTGCTGGAGCGAGGCGAGGTCGCCGAGATCGATGACCGCGGTCGTGATCTTCGCGTCCGGCTGCTCGCCTCGAAGCCCGGCGGCAGCCTCGTCGAGCTTGTTCTGGCTGCGGCCGGCGAGGATCAAGCGGGCGCCGTGGCGGGCCAGCACGCGGGCGGTCTCCAGGCCGATGCCACTGTTGCCGCCCGTGATCAGAGCGGTCCGGCCCTGCTGGTCGGCGATCGCGTCCGGCGTCCAGGGTGCGGCAGAGGCGCGGGAGGTGGAATTCATGGTGTGTCCTTTCGAGTCTGTGTTCGTCCGACGGCGGGGCTGAGGCATGCCGTGCCCGGATCGCCTCTCGGCCGTCGGATGTCGGCGGGTCGGTTCCGCGCCGGGCCGGGGCACGGATCGAGCCTCGGCGGGATCCGTGTCTCCGCCGGGGCCGGCCGCGTCCGGGCCCGCTGAGGCGCTGTCAGTTGTGCAGTAGCGCGGCGACGTTCTTGGCCGCGTCGGCGCCGTCCCGCGTTCCCAGCGTGACCGCCAGCGGCTTGATCTTCGGGTTCAGGGCGTCACGAATGAGCTTGTCGGTGCCTTCTCCGCCGGTGATCCGGACAACCTTCAGGCCCTCGTCTTCGAGCGTGGAGAGGGCTTCCTCCTCCACCGTGTTCGACAGGTTGGGCGTGGGCATGCCGATGTAGATGATGGCGTCGAGCTTCTTCTCCTTGACCAGACCGGCGGAGAAGGTGGCACGCGGCGCGTCGGTGTAGTGCTGTCCGTCGATCTCGATGGCGGGCAGGAAGCCGGGAACCGCCGCGGAGGAGGCGACCGCGGCGGCGAGAGGGACGTCGTCGCTCTTCTTCCACAGCACGGTCTCGCCGGTCCCGGCATTGACGGAGGTGGCCCGGAAGTCGAGTGCGGGCCATTCCTTGTCCGGGAGCGCCGAACCGACGTAGGCGACCAGGTCCGGGCCGGAGATGAGGGTCTTGGCCTTCATCGCCAGCGCTCCGATCCTCCTGCCCCGTTCCTCGATGGTTCCCTGGGTGGAGCTGAGCGCGGCGATGACGTCCTTGGGTAGGGGATCGCCCTTACCGGCCGGTACCGGTGCGGAGACACCCTTTCCGGCACGCTGGGCTTCGACGACCTGGCCGAGGTCGTCCACCGCGCTGAAGTAGGCCCCGGCGATCGCGCCGGCCGAGGTGCCGACGACGACATCGACGGTGTCGCGGGTCAGCCGCGCCTTGTCGTCCAATGCGGCGAGCACGGCGGTTTCCCAGGCGACGCCACTCTCGCCGCCGCCTCCGAGGATGATCCCGACGCGCGGCCGCTCCGGCTTCGACGCGGTGCCGGATGTGCCGGACGGCGTGGAGGCGGGAGACGAGCACGCGGTGACGACCAGCGCCACGGTGGCCAGCGCCGCGGTCGTACCGAGGACGCGTCCCAGAGGGCGGCGAGCGGTCTTCGTAGTCATCTGCTTCTTCCATTCTTCGCTGGTGAGACGCGCGGCCACGCACCACGTCATGGCACGCACTGCCCATCGGGCCGCACTCGGTCGTTCCTGTCGACCAACCGGATAGTTAAATTGAAGCGAGAGTGTCGCCGGATGTCAACTAGCCGGTTAGTCGCATGCTCTGGGTCGCCAAATGCCAAGTCCCGACCGGTGGATCGGCCGCTTAGGTGACTGGGCTGAGCGTCAGACGAGGAAAGCTGCCGCAGTGCCCGGTCGGGCGGAGGCGGGATGGGTCAGACGGGCCTAGGACGGGTCTGACACATAGCGCCGTCCGCCCGGAGGGCGGGGCCCGCGACGTCTGGTGCGTGCGATCCCAAGGCGGAGGATCATCCGTGCACTGGACGTACTCGGATGACTCCGACAACGCGGTGAGCGTGCGTACCAGGCGTCGCAGGCCAGGCGGGATGTGTCAGACAGGGCCTAGGCTGGTAGCGCCTCGGGGATCGTTCGGGAGCCGCGGAAACCGGAGGTTTCAGTGGTGCGACAGGCGGAGCGCGCATACGAATACATCGTCGTCGGAGGCGGAACGGCCGGGTGCGTACTGGCCGCGCGGCTCTCGGAAGAGCCCGCGGCACGCGTTCTGCTGATCGAGGCCGGGCCCGAAGAGATGCCGGAAGCGGCGGTCGTTCCGCACACATGGACGAACCTGATCGGCAGCCCGGCCGACTGCGGCGATCTGGTGTTCGATGAGACGACCAACCGGTCCACCCTGCTCTCGCGTGGCAGAGGGCTCGGCGGTTCGACCGACATCAACGGCATGGTGTTCGTGCGCGGGCACCGGAGCGGCTATGACGTCTGGCCCGACCAGGGCGCTCCGGGATGGGGATTCGACGACCTTCTGCCCTTCTTCAAGCGGTCCGAGAACGCCATCGGCCGGGACGCCGCGGTGCGCGGAACCGACGGCCCGCTCACCGTACGGGCCGCCGCCGACCACAATCCCGTCACCGCCGCACTGCTCGACGCGGCCCGCGAAGTCGGCCTGCCTCAGGCCACCGATCCCAGCAGCGGTCTCGAAGAGGGCCTCGGCCTGCACGATTTGGCCATCGCGCGGGGCTGTCGTGTCACCGCCGCCGGCGCGTATCTGACGCCCGAGGTCCGGAGCCGGGACAACCTGACCATCGTGACCGACGCACTGGTGAACCGGGTGCTCGTCGAAGACGGCCGGTGCACCGGAGTCGAGTACGCAGCCCAGGGCCGAGGTCACACCGCTGTCCACACCGCTCTGTCGGCAGGAGAGGTCATCCTCACGGCAGGCACGGTCGGCAGCGCCCATCTGCTCCTGCGCTCCGGGATCGGCCCCGCGTCCCATCTCCGGGACGTCGGGCTCGACCCGATTGTCGATCTCCCGGGCGTCGGCGCGAATCTGCACGACCATCCGCTCACCGGTGTCTCCTACGAAGCGGCACAGCCGGTCCCGCCAGGGCGGAACAACCACGCCGAGGCGAGCGGAATCATCCGCGATCCCGAGCACACGGAGTACCTGGGTCCGGGCGGCCGACCGCGCCCGACTCTGCAATTCATCATGTTCAGCAATGCCCGCCATCTCCCGCCCTACTTCGGGCCCGAGAACGGCTACACGATCGCCTTCTCCGTGATGAACCCGAAGAGCCGGGGTGCGGTCAGGCTCACGGGCCCGGCACCGGACTCCGCCCCACTCGTCGAGCCGCGTTATCTCAGCGACCCGCGTGATCTCGACAGTATGCTCACCAATCTGCGGATCGCACGGGAGATCGGCGCGGCACACGCGCTGGACCCGTGGCGGCTACGAGAGGTCCATCCCGGCCCGGAGATCACCGGCGACGGCGCGCTCCGCGACTACCTCAGGGACAGTTACTGCCCGTACTGGCACGCCGTCGGCACCTGCCGTATCGGCACGGACGCCATGGCCGTCGTCGATCCTCACCTCCGCGTCCACGGCACCACCGGTCTCCGGGTCGCCGACGCGTCCGTCATGCCGTCCGTTCCCGCGGCCAACACCATGCCGGCCGTCTACGGCATCGCGGAACGGGCAGCCTCGCTCATCGCCGCCGATCAGTACTCCACGGCCGCTCCTCAGCGCTGATCGCCAGGGCCGTCGGGGCGTCCGGTTGTGCCGTGGAGCGCCAAGCGCGGCCGCGCGACGGCCTGAGAAAACACCTCTCGACGCCGACAGTTGGCCTGGCGAACTTGACCGGGTGTCGTCCGACTGGGCGGCCGGCGTCGGCCCTGGCCGGATCCCCGAAGTGCCGCTGGACGACGAGGCGTTGAGCGCGCTCGTCACCGAGGAGCCGCGCACGACGGCCGCCGAGACCGGCGACACCGAGCTGTGGGCCCGCGCCGACCGCGCCGCCCGTGGACCGACCCACGCCTTCCACGCGCGGAGCGCCTCCCGCCTCCCGCCTAAGCCCACCGTAAGTCGGCCTTTAGACGTGCTCCGCACGATGACGCCGGGAGCCGATGAACCTGAGGAAGGACCGCAATGGACGTCCCGGATATCCATATACGCTCGGTCGGAAGCGCTCTTCCCGGCCCGCCCATCGACAACTCCGCCCTGGCCCGCCGCTTCGGCATGGACACGCTGTGGGAGCAGTGGGTGGACGCGTTCATCGGTACCCGCTCCCGGCATCTGGCGATCGACCTGGACTCCGGAGAACTCGCCGTCTCTCTCACGGAGCTGGCAGCGGAGGCGGGCAGTCGCGCGCTGGCCGCGGCCGGGCTGGAGCCGGGTGAGATCGATGTGCTGGTCATGGGCACCGCGACCCCCGACCAGTTGATGCCGGCCACCGTCAATCTCGTCGCCGACCGCCTCGGTATCAACGACGTACCGACCTATCAGCTGCAGTCCGGCTGCTGTGGCGCCGTGCAGGCACTGGACGTCGGCCGTCGGATGCTGCAGTCGGCCGGGCACACCAACGCGCTGGTGCTCGGCGGCGACGTGTGTGCCCAGTTCTTCGACCTGGGCGCCGACCTGATGAGTCTGCGGCCGGAGGAGCTCGTCAACGCGGTGCTCTTCGGGGACGGGGCCGGGGCGGCCGTGCTCACCACCGAGCCCGCCCCGGGGCGCCCCGCCATCCGCCGGGTGCTCAACCGGCTCACCGGGCTCGGGCAGCAGCCGGGACAGGTCCTGCGGTGGTACGGACCGGCTCAGGGCAAGCCCCCGGAGGGGGCCGGGGTCGCCGAGGACTACAAGGCGATCGAGGAGCGGGTGCCGGTGATGGCCGCGGAGATCCTGGCGGAGCTGCTGGAGTCGCTGGACTGGAAGCCGGACGACGTCGGCTATCTGCTCCCGCCGCAGCTCTCCGGCCGGATGACCGGAAAGATCGTCAAGCGGCTGGACCTGCCGGGGGCCCGGGAGATCACCTGTGTCGCGGACACCGCCAACACGGGCAACGCGCTGCCGTTCCTCCAGCTCGAACGCCTCGTCGGTGCGCTGGGGCCCGGCGAGCGTGCCATCGGCATCGCCGTCGAGTCCAGCAAGTGGATCAAGTCCGGCTTCGCCCTGGAAGGGGTCTGAGCGTGTCCACCACCACGACCGCCGGGCCCGCCGAGGCGGCGGAGGAGCTGCGCTCCCTGTTCCGCTCGGGCCGTCTCGCCGCCGCCTACCGTGACCTGCCCCGGCTGCTGAAGGAACTGTCCGAGGATCAACTGCTGCCCGCCGGACAGCTTTTGAGCAGAATCGAGGTCGACGAGGTGCTGCGGGCGCATCCCGGCCAACCGACGATCACGATCGCGGTCACCGGCCACGGCACGCTCTCCTCCCTCGTCCCGGCGCTGACCGTGGAACTCGCCCGGCACGGAGTGCTGTTGCGGCCCTTCGTCGGTGAATTCGACTCCTATGTCTTCGATCTCGCGGACCCCGGCAGCGCGCTGTACGCGGCCGCGCCGGCCCTGGTCGCCTGCGTACTGGACGCGAAAGTCGTCTTCGACGAGGTGCCACTGCCCTGGACGCCGGCGGACGTGGCCCGGGCCCTGGACGACAAGCTGCGTCTCATCGAGCAGTTGGCCGCCCGCTTCGAGTCGGACGGCCGCGGCACGCTGCTGCTCAATACCCTGCCGCTGCCGTATTCCTTCGCCGCCCAGCTCGTCGACCACCGCTCGCGTGCCGTCCTCGGCGCCGTCTGGCGCGAGGCCAACGCCCGGCTGCTGAGGCTGGCCGAGCGCAACCAGGCCGTCGTGGTGCTCGACCTCGATCCGCTGATCGCCGAAGGAGTGCCGGTCAGCGACCCCAGGATGAGCGTCTACGCCAAGGCCCATCTGTCCACGGAGCTGCTGGCCCGCTACGCCCGCGAGGCCGCGCACCTGGCCCGCGGGCTGCTCGGCCGTACGAAGAAGGTGCTGGTCGTCGACCTGGACGAGACGCTGTGGGGCGGGATTCTCGGGGAGGAGGGGCCGGACGGCATCGAGGTGGCCGGCAGCTACCGCGGCGAGGCGTTCCGGTCCTTCCAGCGTGTCGTCAAGCAACTCACCTGCCAGGGCGTACTGCTGGCCGCGGTGAGCAAGAACGAGGCCGAGACGGTGCGCCAGGTGCTGCGCGACCACCCTGACATGGTGCTCCGCGAGGACGACTTCGTCCGCGTCGTCGCCAACTGGCGGCCCAAGTCGGAGAACATCAGGGAGCTGGCCCAGGCGCTCAACCTGAACGCCGACAGCTTTGTGTTCATCGACGACAGCCCCTACGAACGCGGCCTGGTGTCAAGGGAGTTGCCCGAGGTCGCGGTGATCGCGGTGGACGGGGAGCCGGCGCTGCACGCCGCGCGGCTGCTGGCCGACGGCTGGTTCGACACCCGCGAGGTCACCGAGGCGGACCGCGGCCGTACCGAGAAGTACCGCGAGGAGCTGGTGCGCGCGGACTTTCTGCACACCTTCTCCTCCCTCGACGACTATCTGCGCGAACTGGAGGTGACGGTACGACTCGCGGCCGTGGCCGAGCGGGAGCTGCCCCGCGTCTCCCAGATCACCCTGCGCACCAACCAGTTCAATCTGACCACCCGCCGACTGCAGCAGGCGGAGGTACGGCGGCTGGCCCAGGGCCCGGACACCCGGGTGCTGGCCATCCACTCCGCCGACCGGTTCGGCGACAACGGGCTGGTGGGCGTGGTCTTCACCCGCACCGTCGGCGAGCGGCTGCACATCGACAACTTCCTGCTCAGCTGCCGGGTCTTCTCCCGCGGCATCGAGCAGGCGTGTCTGGCGGCCGTGCTGCGGCAGGCCGCCGGCTCCGGGGCCCGCGCCGTCGTCGGTACGTACCGCAAGTCGGCGAAGAACGGCGTGGTCAAGGACTTCTATCCGCGTCATGGTTTCACTCCCGTCGACCGCACCGCGCTCGCGGAGCCGGGCGAAGCCGCTGGAGCGGTGGACGACGACGATGCCACGGAGTTCTTCGTACACCGCCTTGTCGATCCACCGGCCGTGCCGGACCACATCAGCTTGACCGCGAGCTTCGAAGGGGACGCCTGGTGAACAGTATCGATGAGCTCATCGCGCTGCTGCGTGACGAGTTGGGGCTGCCGATCGGCCCTGAGGACGCCACGCGGAGCCTGGACGAACTGCCGGGCTGGGACTCGCTGCATCTGCTGTGGCTGATCACTTCGCTGGAGAAGCGGACCGGCCGCGCGATCTCCATCCCCGATGTGCTGGAGGCCGGCAGTCTCGCGGCGGTGTACCGGCTGGCGGTGGCCGTATGAGTACCGCACCCGTCGCCCGGCAGCGCCGCCACACCCTCTACTTCCTGGACGAGATACGCGGCCACAAGCCGGTGTTCCTGGACACCGAGGTCGATATGACCCGGATCGAGGAGCACCGCACCGCCGGCCGCCGGGTCTCCACTCTCAGCTATGTGCTGTATGCGGCGTCCCGGGTGATCGCCGCGCATCCCGAGGCCAACGCGGCCATCCATGGCCGGCTGCTGCCGAAGATCGCCCGCTACTCGTCGGTGAGCGGCAAGATCGCGCTGGACAAGCGCGTCGGCGGCCGACGGGTGGTGCTGGCCGCCGTACTGCCGCGCCTGGAGGAGACCGCTCTCCACGAGATCCAGCGACAGGTGGAGCACTACCGCGACGGCGACCCCGCGACGATGCCGGAGTTCGCCGGGGTGCACACCCTGCACCGGCTGCCCTGGCCGGTGGCGCGGCTGGCCTACGCCCGTACGGTACGGCCGCTGTCCCGGCGCGCCGGGAAATTCGGGACGCTCGCCGTCAGCTCGCTCGGCCACCGGCCGGTGGACGGGTTCCACTCGGTCGGCGGCACCACCGTCACGCTGGGCCTCGGCCAGGTCACCGACCGGCCCGTCGTGCGCCGCGACGCCGTGCGGATCGCGCCGGTCATGCGGCTCAACCTCACCTTCGACCACCGGGTGATCGACGGTGCGGAGGCCGCCGACATCCTCGGCGAGATCAAGACGGCGCTGGAGGGCTTCCAGGAGGACGCGCCGCCCGCCGCGGCGGCGCAGGCCGTGGCGGCCGGGAAGGGAGGCGAACGGTGAACGACGTCGACGAGCTCAAGGAGTTCGTGATCGTGCACACCCGGGCCCAGAACCTCGACCCGGGGCGCTGCCGGGCGCTGCTCCGCCGGATCGACAACGACCATGACGGCGCGACCGGTTCGTGGGCCGCGGAGTGGAGCCGGGACGCCGCCGACCTGGAGCGAACCGGCGATCTCCTGGAGGCCTGCCGCTACTACAACATGGCCCGCTTCCCGTACGTGGACGGCGCCGCGCGCGGCGCGGCCCTGGACAACTGCGTACGCACCTTCGACCGGTGGCGGCAGGACCACCCGGACATCCAGCGGCTCGATGTGGAACTGGACGGCGGCAGGGTGCGCTGCTGGACGTCCGGTCTGTCGCAGGCCGGCCCGCGGCCGTTGCTGCTGTTCATGGGCGGCATCGTCACCATCAAGGAGCAGTGGGCACCGGTCCTGGTGCAGGCCCGTCGGCTCGGTATGGCCATGGTCGTCACCGAGATGCCCGGCGTCGGTGAGAACACCCTGAGCTATGACGAGAACAGCCCGCGGATGCTCGGCGCCGTCCTGGACGCGCTGGCCGACCGCGCGGATGTCGGACACACCTACGCCGTCGCGCTCAGCTTCAGCGGCCATCTGGCGCTGCGCCACGCCCTGGACGACCGCCGGATCCGGGGCATCGTCACCTCGGGCGCGCCGGTCAGCGACTTCTTCACCGACACGATATGGCGCCGGGCGCTGCCCCGGGTCACCGTCGACACCCTCGGCCATCTCGCCGGCATCAAGGGAGAGGAGGCCCTGGCCCGGATGACCGGCTGGGCCCTGACGGATTCCGAACTGGCCTCGCTGGACATCCCGGTGGCCTATCTGGCCAGCCGGCGGGACGAGATCATCCCGCCGGGGGAGACTGTCCGGCTGCGCCGGCAACTGCGCCATCTCGACATCCTGGAGAACGACGACGTGCACGGATCACCCCACTACGCGGCCGAGGCGCGGCTGTGGACGATTCTGTCGGTGCTGCGCATGCGCCGGGTGCGCAACCTCCAGCGGGTGGCCCTCGCCACTCTGCTGAGGCTGCGGCGCGCCCGGCGCCGGCCGGCCGGAGCGGGCGCGTGACCGGCGCGGGCCGCGAGGGAGTCGCCCCGGTCGGCGCCGGCTTCGAGAACTATCTCGCCGTGTCACCGCCGGACGACGGCAGGCTCCGGCTGTTCTGCTTCCACCACGCGGGCGGCGGCGCCACGGCCTACGCCTCCTGGCAGCGTGAACTGGGCCCCGATGTAGTGGTGCTGCCGGTCCAGCTCCCAGGCCGGGAGACCAGGGCCAGGGAACCGCGGATCACGGACATGGCCGAGCTGACCGGTGTGCTGAACCGGGTACTGGGCCCGGCGCTGCGCGCACCGTTCGCGTTCTACGGCCACAGCATGGGAGGCGCGGTCGCCCACAACCTGACGCTGTCGCGTCAGCGGCGCGGTGAACGTCTCCCCGAACGGCTGCTGGTGGGTGCCTGTCCGGCGCCGCATCTGCCCGCCGTCCTCGCCTCCACGAAGGCGATGTCGGACGAGGAGATGGCGCGGGTGCTCATCGGTATCGGCGGGATGTCCGAGATGATGCTGCGTTACCCGGACTGGCTGACCGCGGCCACCGATCAGGTCCGTGACGACCTGCGGGTCTGCACCAGCTACGAGCGTACGGATCTGCCGCGACTCGCCTGTCCGGTCGAGGTGTTCTCGGGGACGGACGATCCGCTGCTGCCGGCCGGGGACGCCGCGGCATGGGAGTCGCACGCTCCGGCCGGCTACCGGCTGCACCGGGTCCCCGGCGGGCACTTCTTCTTCCGTGAGTCGCCCGAGGAGTTCTTCCGCGCGCTGCGCGGCGCTGTGGCCCGTATGGCCACCGTGGCGCGTTGAGCGGCCCGCGGAGGGCCGGTGCCCATGGGCGGGCACCGGCCCATTGAAAAGCGGAGGCACCCTCCGTATTGTGGGGCCATGCGATGTCAAGGTGGGCGCACCACGCGTCCGGCGACGGCGAAGGGCGGACCCGCATGCCGAACCATCAATCCTCAGCGCTGCGCGCACCCGAGGCGGACGCCTCCGTGGACCCGGCCGACTTCCGGCGGGTGATGGGCCACTTCGCGACCGGCGTGGTCGCGGTGACCGCACGCGATCCGCTCGGTGGCGAGCCGGTGGGCCTGGCGGCCAACTCCTTCACCTCGGTCTCGCTCTCGCCGGCCCTGGTCTCCCTGTGTGTGGCGCACACCAGTACGACCTGGCCGCGAATACGCCGCGGTGGCCGCTTCTGCGTCAATGTGCTGGCGGAGCGTCAGCGGGCCGCCTGTGCCCAGCTCGCGCGCAGCGGGGGCGACAAATTCCGCGGTCTGGACTGGGCGGTCGCGCCCGGCGGCCTGCCCGTCCTGTCCGGCGCGCTGGCCCGCCTCGAATGCTCGGTCAGCGCCGAACATCCCGCGGGCGATCACGTCATCGTCGTGGCCCGGGTCCACGCGATGGAGGCCGGACCGGTCGGTGACGACGGACCGCTGCTCTTCTACCGCGGTGGCTACGGCGGATTCCGTGACTGAGCGCTGAGTGCAGAGCACTGTGTGGCCGTCCGCTCCGGCCGGCCGCCCCTGCGTACGCGCCAAAGGCGGTAAATGGCCGGTAAGAACCGCTTTAGGCCCCTTGGGCAGGCTGTTCCTCGTCCTCATCGGTCCAGCCGACGCGGTGAGGCCGCGAGGGAAGGAGCATTCGGATGTCCGTGAACGAGGTCAGTGTCCTGCTGTGCGGAGGCCCTCTGGAAGGTGTCCCTGAGCACGAGCGACTGGTCCGGGTCAGTGACCCGCGGGAGACCTTCAAGCTCTTCAAGGGAAACCGCTACGAGCACTTCCTGCCGTCCTCGGAATCGCGCGTGGTCAGCGGCCGGGAAGTGCCGGTCTTTCTCTGGAGCCACCGCACCTTCGTGGCTGAATAGCCGCCCTTAGACCGGCTTTAGACGCGCTGCCCACCATCAGGCAGATGAAGAAATGGACCTTGGGGCGCTCGCCGGACGGCGGCGGACGGGCCGGCACCCTGCTCGCGCTCGCACTGCTCGCGGGTGCGCTGGGCACCGGCTGCGGCACGGAAAGCGGACGGACGGCGGGGACGGGACTGATGGTCGCGGTGGAGGCCGAACCGGAATGTCTCGACCCACAGGTGAGCCCCATGGACGTCACCGCGCTGGTGGACCGGAACATCTTCGACTCGCTGGTCGACATCACGCCCGACGGCACGGTCCACCCATGGCTGGCCGACCGGTGGACGGTGTCCAAGGACGGCCTGACCTATACCTTCCACCTCCGGGCCGGAGTCACCTTTCACGACGGCACACCGGTGAACGCGGCGGCGGTCAAGGCCACCCTCGACCATGCCGTCGACCCGGCGACCAAGTCCAACTACGCCGCGGGGCTGATCAAGGGCTACACCGGTGCCAGAGCGGTCGACGAGCACACCGTACGGATCACACTCAGCCGCCCCAACGCCGCGTTCATGCAGGCGCTGAGCACCGCCTACCTCGGCATCCAGTCGCCGCGCTCGATCCGCGAGAACAAGGGCCGGCTCTGCACCAACCCGGTCGGATCAGGACCGTTCCGGTTCACGGGCTGGGCCAAGGGACGCGAGATCACGCTTCAGAAGTTCCAGCGGTACGCGTGGGGCCCGGCCTCCGCCCAACACACCGGGCCGGCCCGGATCGACGGTGTCACCGTCTCCTTCATCGCCGAGAACAGCGTGCGCTACGGCGCGCTGGCCAGCGGGCAGGCCGATGTGATCGACGCGGTGCCACCGGAGCGGGTCAAGTCCCTCAAGAGCGAAGAGGACCTGCGCTACCAGCGCTTCGAAGCACCCGGTGGGGTCTATGCGCTCTTCCTCAACACCGAGGGCGGACCGCTCGCCGACGAACGGGTGCGCCAGGCGCTGCGCAGCTCCGTGGACGCCGGCGCTCTGGTGCGGGCGGTCTACTTCGGCCAGTACCGGCGGGCCTGGAGTCCGCTGAGCCCGTCGACACCGGGATATGAGCCGAAGACCCAGGACTCCTGGGCGTACGACCCCGGCCGGGCGGGCCGGCTGCTGGACGAGGCCGGCTGGACCGGCCGGGACGACGACGGCTACCGCACCAAGGACGGCCGCACCCTCACCCTGCGCTGGCCGGCCACCGCCAGCCTCCAGGCCGCCCAGCGCAACAGCCTGGCCCAGGGCATCCAGGCGCAGGCCAAGCAGGCCGGCATCAAGATCGACTACGCGACGAAGGACGTCGGCACATACACGACCGAAGTCCTCGAACGCCGGCTGGACATCTACGCCAGCAGCAACATCCGCGCCGACGCCGACATCCTGCGCACCAACTTCGCCTCGGACCAGAAGCCGCTGCAGGGCGGTGGCAACATCTTCCACGCCGCCGACCGGCGGCTGGACGGCTGGCTCAACGGCGGGAGCACCGCTCTCGACAAGGAGTCCAGGGCCGTCGAATACCGAGCGGCACAGCGCTACCTCGTCGACCGGTCCTTCGTCATCCCGATGTATGTGCCCGCCCACCTCGTGGGCAGCTCCGGCCGGGTCCGCGGCATCACCGCCGACGGCCAGGCATACCCACGGTTCTACGACGTCACCCTGGAGGAACGATGAAAGGCGGGACCGAAGGAGGGAGGGCGGCGCGTATGAGCGGACCCGCACGCTGGCTCGTGCGGCGGCTGGCACTGTCCGTGCTGGTCGTGTTCGGCGCCTCCACTCTCGCCTTCTTCGCACTGCATCTGGTGCCCGGCGATCCGGTCCGCACGATGCTGGGCCCGACGATGTCCAGCCCGGAGCTGGTCGCCCAGGTCCGCCACGACCTCGGGTTCGACCGGCCGCTGGCGGTCCAGTACGGGATGTTCCTGGGCCGGTTGCTCCAGGGCGACCTCGGCACCTCCTACCAGAACCAGAGCTCTGTGTCGGATTTGCTGACGACCCAGCTCGGCTCCACCGTCGAACTCGCGCTGGCCGGATTCGGCATCGCCTTCGTGGCGGCGCTGGCGCTGGCCGTCGCCACGGCGGGCCGCCGCCCGGCGGTGCGCAGGCTGTCCTCGCTGCTGGAACTGGCGGCCACCTCCAGCCCGAGCTTCTGGGTCGGGGTGCTGCTGCTGAGCCTGTTCTCCTTCCGGCTGCGGATCTTCCCGATCGCGGGCGAGGGAGGACCCGGCGCGCTGGTGCTGCCCGCGGTCACGCTGGCCCTCGGCATGGTCGGCGTCTTCGCCCAAGTGATGCGCGACGGCATGGAACGCGCTCTGGAGGAACCCTTTGTGCTCAGTGCGCGCGCCCGCGGTACCGGTGAGACCCGGATCCGCGTCCGGCATGCCCTGCGGCACACGATGGTGCAGATGGTGACCCTCGCGGGCTGGTCGGTGGGGTCCCTGCTCACGGGCGCGGTGATCATCGAGACGGTCTTCAGCCGCCAGGGCGTCGGCCGCGTCCTGGCCACCGCCATCGAGAACCGGGACCTGCCCGTGGTGACCGGGATCGTGGTGGTCTCCGCGCTGGTCTTCGCACTGATCAACCTGGCCGTCGACGGCCTGTACCGCGTCCTCGACCCGCGGGTGGGGGAGGTGACGGCATGACGGCCATACAACAGGTGTCCGCGCTGCCCCGGTCGCGCACTCGTCGGATCCGGCCGGGCACCGCGCTCGCCTCGGCCATTCTCGTCCTGCTGGTCGTCGCGGCCTTCGCACCCGGCCTGCTCGCCGGCTACGACCCCGAGGCGGTCGACCCGGCGAACGCCCTCGCTCCCATGAGCGGCGACCATCTCTTCGGCACCGACCAGCTCGGCCGCGATGTCTTCAGCCGGGTGGTGTACGGAGCGGGCCCCTCGCTGTCCATCGGTGTCGGAGCGACGATGTTCGCGGTGGTGGCCGGAGCGCTGCTCGGGGTCGTCGCGGCGACCGGCGGCCGGGTCGTCGACGAGTGCGTCATGCGGGTCACCGACGTCCTCATCGCCTTTCCCGGGCTGTTGCTCGCGCTGCTGATGGTGGCGGTGCTGGGTCCCAGTTCGTTCAACGCCGCGCTGGCGATCGTCTGTTCGGTACTGCCGGGCTATGTGCGGCTCGCCCGTGGCCAGGCGTTGGTGGTGCGGCGCTCCGACTTCGTACGCGCCGCGGTGACGCTGGGCAGGCCCGGCTGGGACATCGGACTGCGGCATCTGCTGCCCAACGCGCTGCCGCCGCTGATGGTGCTGTCGCTGGTCAACGTCGGCACCGCCATCGTCGCCGGCTCCTCGCTCAGCTTCCTGGGCATGGGGCCCAAGCCGCCGGCGCCGGAGTGGGGCGTGATGCTCTCGGAGGGCCGGGACTTCCTGGACAGCGCCTGGTACGCGGCGTTCTTCCCCGGAGCGGCGCTGGCCGTCTCGGTGATGGCCCTCAATGTCGTCGGCCGCCGGCTGCAACACCGCTTCGAGGGGAGACTCACCGATGTCTAGCCAGAGCGGCCGGCCGCCGGCAGGCCGAGGAGCTACCGCGCTGCTCACCGTCGAGGGGCTGCGGGTGTCGTTCGCGACCGGTGGCGTCCGTACGGACGCGGTGCGCGGTATCGGCTTCACACTGCACGCAGGGGAGTGCCTGGCGATCGTCGGGGAATCGGGATCCGGTAAGAGCGTCACGGCCCGCACCCTGGTCGGACTGACCGGGCCCGGCTCCCATGTGCGGGCGGACCGCCTGGAGTTGGCCCGTCCTGAGGCGGGTGCCGCGGCGTGGGACCTCGCCGCACTGTCCGCGCGTGACTGGCGCGCGGTGCGCGGGCGCGGGATCGGGCTGGTGCTCCAGGACGCCCTGGTCTCCCTCGACCCGCTGCGGCGCGTCGGCGCGGAGGTCGCCGAGGCGCTGGAGAACCACACGGCCTTGCGGGGCGCCGCCCGCAGGGAGGCGGTGACCCGCTTGCTCACCCAGGCCGGCGTGCCCGAGCCCGAGCTGCGCGCCCGGCAGTATCCGCATGAGCTCTCCGGCGGGCTGCGGCAGCGCGCCCTGATCGCGTCCGCGATGGCCGCCGCGCCGGCCGTGCTGGTGGCGGACGAGCCGACCACGGCGCTGGACGTGACGGTGCAGGCCAGGATCCTGGAATTGCTCGCCGAGCAGAAGACGGCAGGCACGGGCGTGCTGCTGATCAGCCATGACCTCGCGGTGGTGGCGAAGCTGGCCGACCGGATCGCCGTGATGTACCAGGGCGTCTTCGTGGAGGAGGGCCCGGTCGAAGAGGTGCTCCGAGCGCCGGCCCACCCGTACACCAGGGAGCTGCTGGCCTCGGTGCCCGCCCGGCGGGCCAAGGGCGCACGGCTGTCGGTGCTCCGCACCCACCCGGCGGCCGACGGGGCGGCGCGGTCGGACGGCTGCCGCTATGCCGCCGGGTGCCCGCTGGTCACCGACGAGTGCCGGGAGGCCGAGCCGCCCCCGGTCCCGGCCGGGCCCGGCCGGCTCGCACGGTGCCGGCACCTCGGCCGTGCGCAGCCGGTGCCGGAGGCCGCCCAGGCGCTGCCCCTCGGGGCCGTCACGCCCGCCGCGGAACGGGAGCTGGTCCTGGAGGTCGACGGAGTCACCAAGCGTTACCGCGGACCCGGCCGCACAGTGCGGACCGCGGTCCAGGACGTCTCGTTCGTGCTGCGCGCGGGCGAGTCCCTGGGCGTACTGGGCGAGTCGGGGTCCGGCAAGTCGACGCTCGCGCAGTTGGTCATGGGGCTGTTGGAGCCGGACGCCGGAGCCGTGCGGCTGCTGGGACGACCGTGGTCGGGGCGGCCCGAGTCCGAGCGTCGCGCGCTGCGCCGCCGCATTCAGCTCGTCCAGCAGGATCCGCTGAGTTCGTTCGACCCGCGCCACACCGTCGAGCGGATCCTCGGGGAGGCGCTGGGCGCCCCGGGGCGCCGGTCGGCGCGCGCGACGCGGAGCCATGCCGCCGAGCTGCTCGACCGGGTCGGCCTCGACGCGGGGCTGCTGGGCCGGCGTCCCCGGCAGCTCTCCGGCGGCCAGCGCCAGCGGGTCGCGATCGCCCGCGCGCTGGCACCGAAGCCCGAGGTCATCGTCTGCGACGAGCCGGTCTCGGCCCTCGACGTGTCGGTACAGGCGCAGATCCTCGATCTCTTCAACGGTCTGCGCGCCGACCTCGGTGTCTCGCTGGTGTTCATCTCCCACGACCTCGGAGTGATTTACCACACCAGCGACCGGGTGATCGTCACCCGGGCGGGCCGGGTGGTGGAGCACGGGCCCGTCGAGGAGGTGTTCCGCACGCCCCAGGAGGCGTACACCAAGGAGCTGTTGTCGGCCCTGCCCCAGCCGGAGACCCCGTTCGCCGCGGACCGGGCACGGGCGTAGGGGGAGCCGATGAACAACTCCGGCCGCCTGCGCGCCTGGTGGGATTCGTTCGCGGCGGCGACGGGCCGCGGACTGATCGGCCTCGGCGGCTACTGGTGGACGGGTTTCGGCCTGCCTCCGCTGGAGACCTTCTGCACGGGTGCGTGCGGTACACAGGGGTGCGGGGAGTCCGACTGCCGGAGCCCTGCCGCGTGCGGACCGGCGCCGAGCCTGGAGCGGCCGCCGGACGGGCACCCCGAGCGGCTCTGCGGCGACCAGCCGCTGACGGCGAATGAACTGGTGCTGTGGGAGGGGATTCTGGGCAAATGACCGATCATTTCCCGCCGTTGACCACTGTCGTCGGTCGGGGATGCGGCAGAAATGACGTATGGCGTTGTGTCGCCAACTCGTCAACCGTGGCTTCCCGAGGAGGATCCCCATGTCGAAGATATCCGCGGACGATGTCGTCGAGATCCATCAGGTGCTGGGCCTGTTCACCCATGTGATGGACAACATGGAGCTGGACGCGCTGCATCTGGTGGTCACCGAGGACGTGGTCATCGACCCCGTGGGGGAGGGCGAGTCCGACCCCGAGCCCATCCGCGGGCGGGAGACCTTCCGTGGCCTGGTGGCCCTGCGGACCGGGGCGGCGGCCGACCATCACACGCTCGACCCGGTCGTGCTGGTCGACGAGGACGGTACGGTACGGGCGCGCAGCCGCTTTCTGGCGGTGGGGCCCGACGGCTCGGTGAGCAATGGCGAATACCGCGATGTGCTGCGCCGTACCCCCGAGGGCTGGCGGATCAGCTACCGCCGGGCCTTTCACCGCAAGCCGCTGGTCGTGGCCCCGTCGGCGGGGCTGCCCAGTGGTGCGTGGGGGGCGCGCAGCGGGAATGTGCCCACGCTGTCCTGATTGCGTGGCGCCACCGGCATTGTCAAGCGGAGGATGCCTCCGTATAGTCCTCGGGGAGGGCTCGAAGTCGTGTTCCCCCGCTCTATGGGACGAGTTTCTCCGGTTGCCCGTTCCCTGCCCCGGCTCGGGCGGACGCGCGCCTCGCCAAGCATCCCGACCGCATGCCGTACCGACGGAGACACTGATATGAGCGAATCGCGGCGAATACCGCTGTCCGTGCTCGACACCGCCCCGGTGTTCGAAGGGTCCACTCCTACGCAGGCCCTGCGCGGCTCCCTCGCCCTCGCCCCGGAGGTGGAGCGTCTGGGCTATACGCGGTATTGGTTCGCCGAGCATCACAACACGCCCAGCCTGGCCACCTCCTCGCCGGCCGTTCTCATAGGCCGGGTCGCGAGCCTGACCAGCACGCTGCGTGTCGGCTCCGGCGGCGTCATGCTGCCCAATCACCCGCCGCTGGTGGTGGCCGAGCAGTTCGGCACCCTGGAGGCCATGCATCCGGGACGGATCGACCTGGGCATCGGGCGGGCGCCGGGTACCGACCCGGTCACCGCCAGGGCGCTGCGCAGGGACGCGGCCTTCGACTTTCCGCAGCAGATAGCCGAGCTGGTCGAGTACTTCACCTCGTCCGGCCCCGGCCGTCCCGCCTCCGGCATCGCGGCCATCCCCGCCCATGAGAATCAGCCGCCCGTCTGGATGCTCGGATCCAGCCCCAACAGTGCGCGTTTCGCAGGGGTGTTGGGGCTGCCGTTCGCCTTCGCCTTCCACTTCAGCCCGCATGCGGCCGAGGCCGCGCTCGCCGCCTACCGCGATGCCTTCCGTCCCTCGGCGCATGTCGACCGTCCGTACGCGATCCTCGCCGGATTCGGGATCGTGGCGGAGAGCGACGACGAGGCCGAGTGGCTGGCCGGGCCGGTGAAGCTGTTCACGGCGCGTGGCCGGCTGAACCCCCACGGGCTCTTCCCGCGCCCGGAGGAGGCGGCCGCGTACACCTACTCCAGCGGGGAGAGCGCGCTGATCCGGGAGTTGTTCGGCCCGCAGTTGATCGGCTCGCCGGAGACCGTGCGCAAGCAGACCGTCGAACTGCTGGCCCGCACCGGGGCCGACGAGTTGATGATCGCGACCTCGGTCCACGACCACACCGCACGGGTGCGCTCGTATCAACTGCTCGCCGAGGCGCTGGCCCCGGAGGGCATCGGTGGCGGCCCACAGGCCGGTGCCGAGGCGCGCAACGGCCGGACAGCCCTGAGGACGTCGCCGAACAGGCCGTAGGCCATCCCCGGTACGCAGGGTCCCTGCCCCTCTCCCCCCGTCGGGCAGGGGCCCTGTGCTGTCCGGAGGGTCCGGGCCCCTGGGCGTTCAGTGTGTGCGCAGCCCCTCCATGGTCAAGGTGAGCAGCCGTGCGGCCAGTGGTCCGCTCTCGGACCTGGACGTGGTGGTCTCCTCCGCCGCCCAGGCCACGGAGTTGGCCAGCGTGTAGAGCTCGGCCGCTGTGACGTCCGGCCGGATCTGTCCCGCCTGCTGTGCCCGGTGGAGGAGTTCCGCTCCCGCGGTGAGCACCGCGCCGCAGGACGGGGACAGCGGCGATTCCTCGTCGCGTACCCCGAGGAGCAGCGCGGCCGCCAGCCCCCGGTATCGCGTCGCGTGCAGCGCCACCGACCGGAGCCAGCCCAGCAGCGCGTCGGCGGGAGCGGGGTTGTCGAGCAGCAGGACCGCCTCGCTGTGCAGCGCTTCGAGGCGGTCGTGCAGGACGGCCTGGAGCAGCGCCTGCCGGGTGGGGAAGTGGCGGTAGAGGGTGCCGATGCCCACACCGGCCCGGCGCGCGATCTCTTCCAGCGGCGCGTCGGTGCCGTATTCGGCGAAGGCGTCCCTGGCGGTGGTCAGCAGTCGTTCGCCGTTTCGGCGGGCGTCGGCCCGCTGGGGACGGGACGGGGTGTCCGGTGCGGGGGAAGGGGTCATCGGAACTCTCCTGAGCCGGTTGCGAATCGGAGGCTGCCTCCGTATGCTACTTGACCTGAGGGTTCCTCAGATTACTGCGCAGTGTCCAGCCCCTCCGCCCGCATCGCGCTCCACAGGTTCCGCCTGCGGCGCAGCGCTGCCGCGCTGCCTATGACGTCAGTGGCCGGGCACGCACCCGCGCCGCACTTCCCGCTTCCCCGTCACGTGTTGTTCGTTGGAGGTAATTCGATGTCGACCACCCCGACATCCTCGGTGTTCCCGGCCGCCGGTGGCTCACCCGATGTCAAGCAGCGCACCGGCCTCGTGCTCGCTGTCATCGTCATCTCGCAGCTGATGATCATCCTCGACACCACCGTGGTGACCATCGCCCTGCCTGACATCCAGGAGAGCCTGAACCTCTCCGCCACCAGCGGCTCCTGGCTCATCAACGCCTACACCCTCGCCTTCGGCGGACTCCTGCTCCTCGGCGGCCGGGCCGGCGACATCCTGGGCAGAAGGCAGGTCTTCATCGCGGGCATCGCCATCTTCACCGCCGCCTCACTGCTCGGCGGCTTCGCCCAGAACGCGGGCTGGCTGCTGGCCTGCCGCGCGCTGCAGGGCCTCGGCTCCGCACTGGCCTCGCCCACCGCGCTCGCGCTGATCGCCACCAACTTCGAGGAGGGCCCGCCGCGCAACCGCGCCTTCGGCCTCTACGCCGCGGTCTCCGGCGCCGGCACGGCCATCGGCCTGATCCTGGGCGGCCTGCTCACCGAACTCGTGTCCTGGCGCTGGGTGCTGTTCATCAATGTCCCCATCGGTGTGCTGGTGCTGCTCGGCGCGCTGTCCATCCGTAACTCCGAGCGCGTCGCCGGCCGCTTCGACCTCAGTGGAGCGCTCGCCTCGACGGCGGGTGTCACCGGTCTGGTCTATGGGTTCATCCGCATCTCCGAGGAGGGCTGGAGCGACGGAGTGGCCCTCGGCGTCATCGCGCTGGGTGTGGTGCTCCTCGCGGTCTTCGTCGCCATCGAGCAGAAGGCCCGTCAGCCGATCACACCGCTGCGGCTGTTCGCCAACCGGAACCGCGCCAGCTCGTACCTGATCATGCTGCTGCTGGTGGCCAGCATGCTCGGCATGTGGTTCTTCCTGACGCAGTTCCTCCAGGAGGTCCTCGGCTTCAGCCCGATCAGGGCCGGCATCGCCTTCCTCCCGCTGACCGTCGCGATCCTGGGCTTCACCCAGGCCTCCACCAAGCTGATCGCCCGCTACACCCCCAAGGCGCTGATCGCCACCGGCGCCGCCATCATGCTCGTCGGCATGACCTGGTTCACCCGGATCTCCGCCGACAGCAGCTACCTCTCCGGCGTACTCGGCCCGATGCTGCTGCTCGGCGTCGGACTCGGCCTGCTCTTCGTCCCCGCGACCGCCACGGCCATGTCCGCCGTCGCACCCGAGGACAACGGCGCGGCCTCCGGCCTGGTCAACGTCATGCAGCAGATCGGCGGTTCGCTGGGCCTGGCGATCCTCGTCACCGTCTTCGGTACCGCCACCCGCAACTCCGCCCAGCACATCCCGGCGGGCTCCACCGCGGAGGAGGCGGAGAAGTTCGTGCTCTCCGACGCGATCTCCACGGCCTTCACCGCCGGTGTCATCTTCAGCGCCGCCGTCCTCCTCGTGGCCCTGCTCGCCATCAGCACCAAGAAGCAGCGGGCCGCTCCCGACGAGGTGGCCGGAGCCACCGCCTGATCCACCCGCGACCCTCGTGCGCAAGCCCGGCTTTGGCGTGAGCGAAGGCCGGGCTTAGCCCGCCCCTCCACTGTGGTGCCGACAGCAGATCGGCAGCGACAGGGAGGGGCGGAGCAGCATGTCTGTGCAGCAATCCACCGAACGGGACGGCGAGAAACCGGCCGGACCGGCCCCCGGCAGCCGGCTGCCGTCCCTGACCGGACTGCGATTCGTCGCCGCTGCTCTGGTCTTCCTGCACCACGCCATCTACACCAATGTCTTCGCCGACCCCGATGTGGTGCGCGTATTCCACGATCTGTTCATCAACACCGGACAGATGGGCGTCGCCTTCTTCTTCGTCCTCAGCGGATTCGTCCTGACCGTCGCCGCGCGGCCGGGCGACACCACCCGCCGCTTCCTGCGCCGCCGACTGGTGAAGATCTATCCCAACCACGTCGTCACGTTCCTGCTCGCCGCCGTCCTCATCATCCCGGCGCTGCACTGGACCGAAGTGGTTCCCAATCTGCTGCTCGTGCAGACCTGGTGGCCGCGGTACGAGAACCTCTTCAGCGGCAACCCGCTCAGCTGGTCGCTCGCGTGCGAGGTCTTCTTCTACCTCGCCTTCCCGCTGCTGCTGCGCGGAATCCGGCGGATCCGCCCCGAACGGCTGTGGTGGTGGGCCATCGGCACCATGACCGCCATCGTCGCCGTCACCCTGATCGTGGCCCTCGCGGTACCCGCCACGCCCGCGATGCCCGACGGCCAGCCCGTGGGACTGGTCCAGTTCTGGCTGATCTACACCTTCCCGCCGGTGCGCGCCCTGGACTTCCTCCTGGGCATGCTGCTCGCCCGGATCGTGCTGAGCGGCCGGTGGATCCGGCTCGGTACCCTCCCCGCCGCCGCGCTGGTCCTCGTCGCCTACCTCGCCGGCATGCGACTGCCGTACATCTACGGCCTCAACGCGCTGACCATCGTCCCGCTGGCGCTCCTGGTCGCCGCGGCCGCCACCGCCGACCGTGAAGGCCGCACGGGTCTGATGGGCAGCCGCCCGGCGGTCTGGCTCGGCGAGATCTCCTACGCCTTCTATCTGATGCACGGCATGCTGCTGATCTGGGGCCGACAGCAGCTCGGCACCGACAACGTCTACGGCCTGCCCGCGGGCATCGGACTGCTGCTGCTCGCCCTCGCCGGGACAGTGCTGGCCGCCGCCGCCCTGCACGCGTTCGTCGAGCGCCCCATGATGCGCCGCTTCAGCTCCCCGCGCCGCGCCCCAGCCCCTGCCCCCACCGAGCCCGGCTTTAGGCCGCGCCAAGAAGTCCCTTAGCGCCCGTGAAGGCGCTGCTTAGCCGCGCCGCACAGGGTGGAACCACGCGGATGAACGGCACGCACATCACAAGGAGCTGACATGCCGGAAACGGTGCAGAAGGACGAGGCGGCGGCCCAGGCGCCGAAGGATCTGGAAGAACGGATCCGTCGCTGGAGCGTCTTCCAGCCATGGCTCCAGGAGGATCCCATCCCGTTCTGGAAGGAACTGCGCGAGCACGGGCCGGTCGTACGGTCCGAAGAGTTCGGCGGCTTCTGGATCTTCACCCGTCTTGAGGACATCGAATGGGCCGCCCACCACCCCGATATCTTCTCCAGCAATGAGCCGACCATCCCCTACCGCACGATGTTCCGGCACAAGCGCATCCCGATCGAACTCGACGGCACCGAGCACACCGAATGGCGCCGTACCCTCGACGCCGTCTTCAGCACCTCCCTCGTCGACCACTTCACCCCCCAGATCACCGAGGCCGCCGCCGGTCTGGTCGACGCGATCGTGGCCGAGGGCCGTACCGAGCTGATCGACGAGTACGCCTTCAAACTCCCCGCCGAATCCTTCCTGATCACCTTCGGCGTCGGCCGTGAAAAACTGCCCGAACTGCTCGAACGCCGCGACTGGGTGCAGCGCAACTGGCTCAACGCCACCTCGGACGAGGAGCTGTTCGACGCCGCCGCCCCGTTGCACGACTTCATCCGCGCCTCCGTGGAGCGCCGCCGCGCGGAGGGCACCGCCGGCCGCCAGGACGTCATCAGCCGGCTGCTGGAGTCCACCTACGACGGCCGCACACCCACCGACGACGAACTCGTCAACGCGCTCGTCGACTCCATGATGGCCAGCCTCGACATCACCAACGCCATGCTGGGCCTCGCCTTCCTCCAGCTCGCCGAGCGCCCCGAGCTCCAGGCGCGAGTCGCGGGCGCCACCCCCGACAAACTTCCCGCCATCGTCGGCGAACTCGCCCGCCACGAACCCGTCATGTCCACCGCCCGCGTCCTGACCCAGGACATCGAACGGCACGGCATCACCCTCCACAAGGGCGAGCGGGTCTTCCTCTCCTGGGGCATGGCGGGCCTGGACCCCGAGGTGTTCGAGAACCCCGACGAGATCGACTTCGACCGCCCGCAGGAGCGCGTCCCCTCCTTCGGTATCGGCGCCCACCGATGCCTGGGCGAAAACCTGGCCCGGCGGATCTTCGCCGTCGCGCTGCGCGAATGGCACGCCAGGATCCCCGAGTACCGCGTGACAGAAGGCACCTCGCCCACCCACTTCTACAGCGGGCTGCGCCGTCTCGGCAGCCTCGACATCAGCTTCGGCTGACGGCCCCGACCGGCCCCATGGACCCCCGCCGCGCCGCCCAGAACCGGACCGGACCCGAATCACCGAGGAGTAACCCATGAGCAGCCCTGTCCTGATCGCCGGCGGCGGTCCCACCGGTCTGATGCTCGCCGGTGAGCTGGCGCTGGCCGGCGTGCGGAGCGTGGTGCTGGAGAAGCTGGCCACACCTCCCAAGGAGTCGCGTGGCATGACCCTGCACGCGCGGGCCATCGAGACGCTCCAGCAGCGCGGCCTGTGGGACCGCTTCCCCAAGGAAGACATCCCCGAATGGCACCGCGTCCACTTCTCCCTCTTCTGGCTCGACCTGGACGACCTCGGGGAGCACGAGTACACCCTGCTGCTGCCGCAGTGGCGCACCGAACGCTTCCTGGAGCAGCGCGCCCTCGAACTCGGCGTCGACATCCGCCGCGGCCACGAGGTGCTCGGTTTCGAGCAGGACGCGGACGGCGTCACCGTACGCGTGGCCACCGCCTCCGGCGAAGAGGAACTGCGCGGCAGCTATCTCGTGGGCTGTGACGGCGGCGGCAGCACCGTACGCAAACTGGCCGGCATCGACTTCCCGGCCAGCGGACACACCTACTACGGCGTCGTCGGCGATGTCGAGATCCCCGATGGCGGCAGCGACCATGTCGCCCCCGGCCTCTACCCGGCCGGCACCTTCGGCATCACCGTCACCTCTCCCGGCCAGCACCGTCTGACCGCCATCGAGTTCGACGGCAACCCGCCGCCCAAGGGGACGCCGGTCACCCTCGACGAACTGCGGGGCGCCATCCGACGGGTCATCGGCGACGAACCGAAGATCGACAAGGTGCACTGGCTCTCCCGCTTCGTCAACACCACCCGCCTCGCCGCGCACTACCGCGCCGACCGGGTCTTCCTCGCCGGCGACTCCGCGCATGTGCATTTCCCCGCGACCGGCCAGGGCCTCAACGTGGGCATGCAGGACGCCATGAACCTCGGCTGGAAGCTCGCCGCCGAGATCAACGGCTGGGCCCCGGACGGCCTGCTGGACACCTACCACAGCGAACGGCACCCCGTCGGTCGCGAGGTCTGCATGAACACCCAGGCCCAGATGGCCCTGATGCACCCGCTCGACCGTGTCGGCCCGCTGCGTGAACTCTTCGGCGAGCTGGTCAAGTTCGACGAGGTCAAGCGTTACCTCGTCAATATGGTCACCGGCCTCAGCAGCCGCTACGCCATGGACTACGCCGACCGGCCGGGCGACGGACCCGAGGCCCATCCGCTGCTCGGCCGCCGCGTCCCCGACGCCCCGCTGGAGACCGAGGGCGACGGCCCGGCCACCGTCTCGCGGACACAGCACGCCGGTCGTCCCGTGGTGCTCGACCTCAGCGGCGGCACGGCGGAACTCGGCGACCTCACCGCCTGGTCCGACCGCGTCGAGGTGGTGACCGCCGCCCCCACAGCCAAGATCGACGCAGCGGTCCTGGTCATCCGCCCCGACGGCCATGTCGCCTGGGCAGACCGCACCGGCTCCGACACCGAGGGCCTGCACCTGGCGCTGGCCGCCTGGTTCGGGCCGTCCACGGCCACCAGCGGCCGGTAGCACGTCCTGGCCACACGCCCGAATCACGTCCCCCGTACCACGGAACTTGAAGCGGATGGATGCCCCCATGGCGAACGAGGACAAGCTTCGCGACTATCTGAAGCGCGTCACAGCCGACCTCGCGCAGACCCGTAAGCGCCTGCGCGAGGTCGAGTCGGAACGAGCGGAACCCCTTGCCATCATCGGCATGGCCTGCCGCTACCCCGGGGGCATCGCCTCACCGGAGGATCTCTGGCGCCTGGTGGCATCCGGTGGCGACGCGATCGGTGACTTCCCCGAGGACCGCGGCTGGGATCTGGACCGGCTCTACGACCCGGACCCGGCCCACACCGGCACCTCATACGCCCGGGAAGGCGGCTTCCTCTACAACGCCGCCGACTTCGACCCCGAGTTCTTCGGCCTGAGCCCCCGCGAGGCACTGGCCACCGACCCGCAGCAGCGGCTGCTCCTGGAAGCCTCCTGGGAGGCCGTGGAGCGGGCCGGTATCGACCCGACCACTCTGCGCGGCAGCCGCACCGGCGTGTTCGCCGGCGTGATGTACAACGACTACGCCTCGCGGCTCCACGAGATGCCGCCCGGCCTGGAGGGCTACCTCGGCAACGGCAGCGCCGGAAGTATCGCCTCGGGCCGGGTGGCCTACGTCCTGGGCTTCGAGGGGCCGGCCGTGTCCGTCGACACGGCCTGCTCGTCTTCCCTGGTCGCTCTGCATCTGGCCGGTCAGGCCCTGCGCAACGGCGAGTGCGATCTCGCGCTGGCGGGCGGCGTCACCGTCATGTCCACCCCCTCGACCTTCATCGAGTTCAGCCGCCAGCGCGGCCTCGCTCCCGACGGCCGCTGTAAGCCGTTCGCGGCGGGCGCCGACGGCACGGGCTGGGGTGAGGGCGTCGGCCTGCTGCTGGTCGAGCGTCTCTCGGACGCGCGCCGCCAGGGCCACGAGATCCTTGCCGTGGTCCGTGGCTCGGCCACCAACCAGGACGGCACCAGCAGCCAGCTCACAGCCCCCAACGGCCCTTCCCAGCAGCGGGTGATCCGGCAGGCCCTTTCCGGTGCGGGTTTGTCGGCGGGTGATGTGGACGCGGTGGAGGCGCATGGTACGGGGACGCGGCTGGGTGATCCGATCGAGGCGCAGGCGTTGCTGGCGACATACGGCCAGGAGCGTGCGCCCGAGCGGCCTTTGTGGCTCGGCTCGGTGAAGTCGAACATCGGTCATACGCAGGCTGCGGCGGGTGTGGCGGGGATCATCAAGATGGTGCTGGCGATGCAGCGCGGGATGTTGCCGAGGACGCTGCACGTCGATGAGCCGTCGCCGCATGTGGATTGGTCGGCGGGGGCCGTTGAGCTGTTGACGGAGGCGCGGGAGTGGCCGGAGACGGATCGTCCGCGTCGGGCGGCTGTCTCGTCGTTCGGTATCAGCGGTACCAACGCGCACATCATCCTTGAACAGGCGCCGGTGGTCGAGGTGGTCGACGGTGCCGCTGTCGAGGAGGACCAGGGCCCCGTACCGCTGCTGCTCTCGGCGAAGACCGACGACGCCCTGCGCGCCCAGGCCCGTCGGCTGTCCGCCTTCCTCGGGCAGGACGAGAAGCCGGGCCTGTCCGAGCTGGGACACGCGCTGGCGACCCGGCGTGCCGCCCTCGACGAGCGTGCGCTGATCGTGGCCACATCCGGAGAGGACCTGCGAAGCGGGCTCCGGGCGCTGGCTGAGGGCGAGGCCGCGGCGCACACGGTGCGGGGATCGTCCGGCAGCGGCGCGGGGCGTACCGCCTTCGTGTTTCCCGGCCAGGGCTCGCAGTGGGTCGGCATGGGCGCGGAGCTGTGGGCGGCCTCCCCGGTCTTCGCGGAGTGGATGGAGCGCTGTGAGGCGGCGCTGAGGCCTCACGTGGACTGGTCACTGTCCGAAGTGGTGCGCAGTGGTGGTGCGTTGGATCGGGTGGAGGTGATTCAGCCGGTTTCGTGGGCGGTGATGGTGTCGTTGGCGGAGTTGTGGCGGTCGGTGGGTGTGGTGCCGGATGCGGTGGTGGGGCATTCGCAGGGGGAGATCGCGGCTGCCGCGGTGTCGGGTGCGTTGTCGTTGGAGGATGCCGCGCGGGTGGTGGCGTTGCGTTCGCAGGTGATCGCCCGGGAGCTGGCGGGGCTGGGAGGTATGGCCTCCATCCCGCTGCCGGTCGACACCGTACGCCAACGCCTCGCCGATGAACCTGAGATCAGTGTGGCCGCCGTCAACGGACCGGGGTCGACGGTGGTGGCCGGCGATGCGGCCGCTGTCGACGGTCTGGTGGCCGCATTGCGGGCGGAGGACGTGCGGGCCCGGCGGATTCCGGTGGACTACGCGTCGCACTCCGCTCATGTGGAGCGTATCGAGGCCGAGTTGGCGCAGGTATTGGCCTCGGTCGAGCCACGGGCGCCAAGGGTGCCGTTCCTGTCGTCGGTGACGGGTGAGTGGATCGGTTCGACCGATGTCGACGGCGGTTACTGGTATCGCAATCTGCGTCGGACGGTCGAGTTCGAGACGGCCGTACGGACCCTGGTGGCGGAGGGGTTCGGCACCTTCGTCGAGTCCAGCGCACACCCCGTGCTGTCGATGGGGCTGGAGGAGACCGTCGAGGACACCGGTGGCCGGGCCGTCGTCGTCGGCTCGCTGCGGCGGGACGAAGGTGGCTGGGGACGTTTCCTGACCTCCGTCGGGCAGGCGTGGGCCCGAGGCGTGGCGGTGGACTGGCCGGCCGTGCTGCCGCCGACCGCGGGGCACCGTATCGACCTGCCGACCTACCCCTTCCAACGGCAGAGCTACTGGCTGAACGCCACATCGCAGGCGGGTGATTGGACGACGGCCGGACTGACCGACGCCGATCATCCGATGCTGTCCGCCGCCCTCGAACGCGCCGACAGCGATGGAGTGGTGTTCACCGGCCGGCTGTCGCTCGACACCCACCCTTGGCTCGCCGACCACGAGGTACTCGGCCTCTCTCTCGTCCCCGGATCGCTGTTCCTGGAGCTCGCGCTGCACGCGGGTGAGCGGATCGGCTGCGAGCGTGTCGAGGAACTGACCCTGCACGCGCCGCTCGTTCTTCCCGAGCACGGCGGCGTTCAGCTTCAGGTCACCGTCGGCGAGCCGGACGGCGAGGGCAGACGTCCCCTCGGAGTGCACGCGCGCCCGGAGGGCGGCCGGGCCGATGACGGCGCACAGGAGTGGACCCGCCATGCCGAGGGGCTGCTCGGTCCCGTCGCTCCGATGGCCCAGGACGCCGCCCCGGACGCGGCGCAATGGCCGCCGCGTGCCGCACAGCCGCTGCCCGTCGACGGCTTCTACACGGCGCGGGCAGCCGACGGCTACGGCTACGGACCGGCGTTCCAGGGCCTGCGGGCCGCCTGGCGGCTCGGCGAGGAGATCTACGCCGAGGTGGCACTGCCCGAGGAGGCGACGGACGGTGTCGCAGGCTTCGGCCTCCATCCGGCGCTGCTCCAGACCGCCCTGCACGCCCTTCAGCTCTCGGCCGCCGAGCGCCTCGGGCCGGGGCAGGCCGACGGCCCGGTGGTGCCGTTCATCTGGACGGGGGCGACCCTGCGGGCGTCCGGCGCCACCGCACTCCGGGTCCGGATCGCGCCGACCGCCGAAGCGGACACGGTGTCCCTGGAGGCGTACGACCTCACCGGCGCCCCCGTGGCCTCGCTGGCGTCGCTGACGCTGCGCTCGGTGCCGAGGGAACAGCTCGTACGGCTCGCGCGGAACGGGGCGGACGGCCGGAACGGCGATGCGCTGTTCGACTTGGGCTGGGTGCCGCTGCCCACAACGCGGGCCGTACGGTTCGGGTCCGAGAGCCGGTGGGCGGTGCTGGGCGAGGCCGAGGGGAGCGCGATCGCGCCACAGCTCAAGGCGGACGGGCTGGAAGTGGTGGAGTACGACGCGCTGCACGACATCGGGGACGAGGCGCCGGCGGTCGTACTGCTGCCGCTGGCGAGCCCGGCGGCCTACGGTGACGCCGCGGTGAATGGCGATGACGGTGGTGAAGACCTCGCCGCGCGGACACATACGCTGCTCTTCGAGGTGCTCGACACCCTTCAAGTGTGGCTCGCGGACGAGAAGTTCGAGCGGTCCCGGCTGGTGGTCGTCACCCGGGGCGCGGTGGCGGGAGCGCCGGAGGAGCGGATCACGGATCCGGCCGCCGCGGCGGTGTGGGGGCTGCTGCGCTCGGCGCAGACGGAGAATCCCGACCGCTTCCTCCTCCTCGACGCCGATCCCGAGCACGGCTCCCTCGCCGAAGCCGTCACCGCGGCCCTGCACGCGGGGGAACCCCAACTCGCGGTGCGCTCCGGCCGGATGTACGTGCCGAGGCTGGCCCGGATCACGGCTGAGCCGACCGCCGGAGGCGCGCACTTCGGCACCGGCACGGTCCTGGTGACCGGCGCCATGGGCACCCTCGGTGCCTTGGTGGCCCGGCATCTGGTGACCGAGCACGGTGTACGGCGGCTGCTGCTGACCAGCCGGCGTGGCCCCGCCGCCGAGGGCGCTTCCGAGCTCAGGGCGGAGCTGACCGCTCTGGGAGCGCGCGTGCGTGTGGTGGCCTGTGACATGGCGGAGCGGGAGGCGGTGGCCGCGCTGCTGGCGTCCGTACCGGCCGAGCATCCGCTGACGGCCGTGGTGCACACCGCTGGAGTGCTGGACGACGGCATCGTCGCGGGACTGACCCACGAGCAGATGGCGTCGGTGCTGCGGCCGAAGGTGGCCGCGGCCTGGCATCTGCATGATTTGACACGGGAGTTGGACCTGGCGGCCTTTGTGCTGTTCTCCTCGGCCGCCGGCACCCTTGGCAGCCCGGGGCAGGCCAACTACGCGGCCGCCAATGCCTTCCTCGACGGCCTCGCCCACCACCGACGGGCCACCGGCCTGCGGGCGCTCTCGCTCGGCTGGGGGCTGTGGGCGGACGACAGCGGCATGACCAGTGCCATGGGCAGTGCCGATGTGGCCAGGATGGCCCGCTCCGGCGTGGCGCCGATGGCCGCGGAGGCGGGACTCGCGCTCTTCGACGCGTCCCTGTCGGCAGACCGGGCGTTCCTGCTCGCGGCGCGGATCGACACCGCGGCCCTGCGGGCCGCCGCCGCTTCCGGGCCGACGCCCGCCGTCTTCCGCGGCCTGGTCCGCGCCACCTCCCGCCGGGTCGTACGCGACGTGAGCGGACACCCAGGAACCGCCGGCTCCGCCTGGGCGCGGGGACTCGACGGCCTCGATGTGGCCCAACAGCGCGAAAAGGTACTGGAGTTGGTGCGAGGTGAGGTGGCGGCGGTACTGGGGCACAGCAACCCGCGGAAGGTGGATACCGGCCGGGGGTTCAAGGACCTCGGCTTCACCTCGCTGACCTCCGTGGAGCTGCGCAACCGGCTCGCGGCGGCCTCCGGACTGCGGCTGCCGACGACCCTGGTCTTCGACCATCCCACCCTCGAAGCACTCGCCGAGCGGCTGCGCGGCGAACTCGCCCCCGACGGCCAGGACGCCGACACGTCCCTGCTGGCGGAGATCGAACGACTGGAGCGGGCCCTGCTCGACCGGTCCGCCGCACCCACCGCCCCGGCATCCTCCGGGCCCGACGGCACGGGTGTCGACGACGCCACCCACGAAAAGATCGGCGCCCGGCTGCAGGCCCTGCTGTGGAAGTGGAACGACCTGCTTGTGACACCCGAAGACACCGCCCCGGACGACGACCTGACCGCGGCGACCGACGACGAACTGTTCGACGCCCTCGACGACGAGCTCGGCATCTCCTGAAAAGCAGTCATCTCCTGAAGCAGTCGGACCTGACACAGACCTGGCCACCTTGAAGGGGTTTGCCGCCATGGCTCAATCGGCACAAGAGGAAAAGCTCCGCGACTACCTCAAGCGGGCGACGACGGAACTGAAGCAGGTCAAACGGCGGCTGCGGGACGTCGAGGACAAGGACCAGGAGCCGATCGCCATCGTCGGGATGAGCTGCCGGTTCCCCGGCGGGGTGCGCTCCCCCGAGGACCTGTGGCGATTCATCGCCGCCGACGGCGACGCCATCGGCGACTTTCCCACCGACCGTGGCTGGGACCTGGCCGATCTCTACGACCCCGACCCGGACAAGCCCGGCACCACCTACGCCCGCGCCGGCGGGTTCGTGACCGGCGCGGACCGCTTCGACGCCGACTTCTTCGGCATCAGCCCGCGCGAGGCCGAGGCCATGGACCCGCAGCAGCGGCTGCTCCTGGAGACATCCTGGGAGGCGATCGAGCACGCCGGCATCGACCCGGCCACGCTCAAGGGCAGCCGGGCCGGTGTCTTCGTCGGCACCATCGCCCAGGACTACGCCCGCCGCCCCCAGGAAGTCCCCGACGGCTACGAGGGCTATCTGCTGACCGGCAGCACCACCAGCGTCGCCTCCGGCCGGGTCGCCTACACCTTCGGCCTCGAAGGGCCGGCCGTCACCGTCGACACCGCCTGCTCGTCCTCCCTGGTGGCGCTGCATCTGGCCATCCAGTCGATACGCAACGGCGAATGCGAGCTCGCCCTCGCCGGCGGTGTCACGGTCATCACCGCCCCGGGCATCTTCACGGAGTTCAGCCGCCAGCGAGGGCTCTCCGAGGACGGCCGCTGCCGCTCCTTCGCCGCCGCCGCGGACGGCACCGGATTCGCCGAGGGCGTCGGGCTGCTGCTCGTCGAACGCCTCTCGGACGCCCGGCGCAACGGGCACCCCGTACTCGCCGTCGTCCGTGGCAGCGCCGTCAACCAGGACGGCGCCAGCCACGGCCTGACCGCGCCCAACGGCCCCTCCCAGGAGCGCGTCATCCGGCAGGCGCTGCGGAGCGCGCGGCTGTCGCCGGCGGACGTGGACGCGGTGGAGGCACACGGCACCGGCACCGGCCTCGGCGACCCGATCGAGGCGCAGGCCCTGCTGGCGACCTATGGACAGGGCCGGCCCGAGGACGCGCCCTTGTGGCTCGGCGCCGTCAAGTCCAACATCGGGCACACCCAGGCGGCGGCGGGTGCGGCCGGGGTCATCAAGATGGTGATGGCCCTGCGGCACGGACTGCTGCCCAGGACTCTGCACGTGGACCGGCCGACACCCCATGTCGACTGGTCGTCGGGCGCGGTATCGCTGCTGACCGAGCCGGTGCCCTGGCCGCGGTCCGCGGACCGCCCGCGCCGAGCGGGGGTGTCGTCCTTCGGCATCAGCGGCACCAACGCGCATGTCATCCTCGAACAGGCCCCGGAGGACGCCCCGGAGGACGCCCGGCCGGCCCCTGCCGCGACCGCACCCGCCGCACGTACGCCGCTGCTGCCCTGGGTCCTGTCCGCGAAGACCCCGGCCGCGCTCTCCGGCCAGGCCGGACGTCTCCTGGAGCGGCTGGCCGCCGAGCCCGCCGCGGCCGACAGCGCCGACATCGCGTTCTCCCTGGCCACCTCGCGCACCCGCTTCGACCACCGCGCGGTGGTCCTGGCCGAGGACCGCGACGGATTCGTCCGGGGGCTGGAGGAGCTGCGCGACGGTGCCTCCTCCGCGACCGGGCTCGTCCTGGGCCAGGTCCCCGACGAGACGGGCAGGACGGCCTTCCTCTTCACCGGCCAGGGCAGCCAGCGCCCCGGCATGGGCCGTGAACTCCACGCCGCCTTCCCGGCGTTCGCGGAGTCCTTCGACCAGGTGTGCGCGGCACTCGACCCGCACCTGGAGCGTCCGCTGCGCGAGGTGATCGACACGGAACTGGTGCACCACACCGCGTACACCCAGCCCGCGCTGTTCGCGCTGGAAGTGGCGCTGTACCGGCTGGTGGAGTCCTGGGGCGTGGTGCCCGACCTGATGATCGGCCACTCGATCGGCGAACTGGTCGCGGCCCACCTCGCCGGAGTGCTGACCCTGCCGGACGCCGCCCGGCTCGTCGCCGCACGCGGAAGGCTGATGCAGGCACTGCCGGAGGGCGGCGCCATGACGGCGGTGGAAGCGACCGAGGACGAGGTGCGCGACCGACTCCGCCCCTGGGCCGGGCGGGCTGATGTGGCAGCGGTCAACGGGCCTTCGGCCACGGTCGTCTCAGGTGACGAGGAGGCCGTCCTCGCGGTGGGCGCGGACTTCGCCGCAGCGGGCCGGCGCACGCGCAGGCTCCGCGTCAGCCATGCCTTCCACTCCTCGCACATGGACGCGATGCTGGACGAATTCCGGGCCGTCGCGGCCGAGTTGGCGTACGCCGAGCCTCGCATTCCGGTCATCTCCAACGTCACCGGCAGCCCGGCGCTCCCCGGTGAACTGGGCTCGGCGGACTACTGGGTGCGGCATGTCCGTGACGCGGTGCGCTTCCGCGACGGCGTCGCCGCGCTGCGCGCCGAGGGCGCCACCGCCTTCGTCGAGATCGGCCCCGACGCCGTGCTCACCGCGATGGCGGCCGACTGCCTCGCCGCGCACACTCCGGAGACCGGCGAACACCACCTTGCCCACACCGTCGCCCTCCAGCGCGGCGACCGCCCGCAGCCGGAGACCGTGCTCACCGGCATCGCCCAGGCCTTCGTCCACGGCGTGCATGTCGACTGGCCCGCGCTCCACGCCGGCCGCGCCACCCGGCAGGTGGAACTGCCGACCTACGCCTTCCAGGGTGTGCGGCACTGGATCGACGTCACCGCCCCGGCCGGCGACCTCACCGCGGCGGGTCTGACCTCGGCCGGACATCCGCTGCTCGGCGCCGCGGTGTCCCTGGCCGACGGCGACGGTCTCCTCATCACCGGGCGGCTTTCCCTGCGGACCCATCCCTGGCTCGCCGACCACACCGCCGCCGATATCACCGTCCTGCCCGGCACGGCCTTCGTCGAACTCGGCCTCAGGGCAGCCGATCTGGTGGGCTGCGACGGCATCGAGACGCTCGACATCACCACCCCGCTGCCGCTGCCGGAGCAGGGCGCCGTGGAGATCCAGCTCGCCGTCGGCCCGGCCGACGACTCCGGCCGCCGGACGCTGCGCATCCACTCCCGCGCCCAGGAACCGGCCCCGGCCGCGCCGGAGGACGAGGCCGAGCGGGGCGAGTGGACCCGGCACGCCTCCGGCGTCCTCGCACCGGCCGGCCGCACAACGCCGCCGGAATCGGAGAGCGGCGCCTGGCCGCCGCCGGGAGCCGTACCGGTGCCGGTGGCCGGTGCCTACTACCGGCTGGCGGCGGAGGGGTATGGCTATGGCGCGGCGTTCCAGGGGCTGCGGGCGGTGTGGCGGCGGGGTGAGGTGACGTTCGCGGAGGTGGTGTTGCCGGAGGAGGCCGCCGACGGCGCGGAGGGCTTCGGCATCCATCCGGCGCTGCTGGACGCGTCGCTGCACGCCCTGCTGCTCGACCGTGCCGAGGGCGGCGGCGCCACGGACGACACGCTGCCGCTGCCGTTCTCCTGGACGGGGGTCACACTGCACGCTTCCCGGGCCCGGACCCTGCGGGTGCGCGTCACACCTGTCGCGAACGCCGGGGACGCCGCGAACGCCGCAGCGGTGGTCTCCCTCGCGATCAGCGACCCGGCCGGCACACCCGTCGCCACGGTCGAGGCGCTGCGTCTGCGGGAGGTCCCCACCGACCGGCTCGTCGCCGGTGCCACCGCCCGCCACCGCGACGGGCTGTTCCACCTGGACTGGACCCCGCTCCCGCTGCCCACCGGCACCGCCGCGACCGCCGCGACCGCCCCGGACGCCGTCTGGCCGCGGCTCTCCGAGGCCGCGGACCTCGATGAGGTACCCGACGTGGTGGTGCTGCCCGTGGCGGCGGCCGATGGTGAGGACCTGCCGACGCGGGTGCGGCAGACCCTGACGGGTGTGCTCGGCGCGGTACGGATATGGCTGGACGACCCACGCTTCGAGGAGTCCCGGCTCGTCGTGGTCACGCGAGGCGCGGTCGCGGTGGGACCGGAGGACTCGGCCGCCGAGCTGTCGGCCGCGCCGGTGTGGGGCCTGCTGCGCTCGGCACAGTCCGAGCACCCCGGCCGCATCATCCTCGTGGACGTCGACACCGACGACGACGGCGCGCACACCCTCCTCGCCCGTGCGGTCGCCACGGGCGAACCCCAACTCGCCCTCCGCGCCGGCGCCGTGCACGTACCCCGGCTGGCCCGACTGCCCGAACCGCCCGCCCAGGACATCGCGCTCGACCCGGCGATCGCGGATGTCGGTGATGGCTGGACTTTGGTGACGGGGGCGACTGGGACGCTTGGTGGGCTTGTTGCGCGGCATTTGGTGGTGGAGCGTGGT
>NZ_JARBAE010000047.1:0-52859 GCF_033795305.1 Streptomyces sp. AK02-01A | reverse complement strand
CCGCTCGGGGGGTAGAGCGGGGCGGGTGTCTCGTGCGCGGCGGGTGTGCTTTCTGCCTGGTGGTCGCTGGCTTCGGCACGGGCCTTGGCGGTGGCCTCGGCAATCTGGCGACGGGCTGCCTTGCGGCTGGCGCGGTCGGTTTCGTGGGGGGTGAACAGCGGGCTGGCGGAGACGCGACGGGCGGGCCGGTGGCTCATCGGAGGCCCTCGATTCTGCGGGTGGTGCTCATCGCACGCAGGCAGTGGTGTGCGCGCGGAGGTCGGTGGGTGTGGTCTTGCGCCGGATGATGTGTCCGGCGGTGAGGTGGCGCTGGCAGATGGTCAGCACGGGCGGCCCCTCGGGCAGCCGTTCCGGGGGGCACGCGCTCGCCGCGGCGCTGTCTGCCGTTGTGTTGCTGGGCAGCAGGTGGAAGGCCGAGTGGATTTCGGTGGCGGCCTGCCACAGGCGGGTGTGGGCGGTGGCCAGGTGATGGCCCGCTGCCGGATGGGGTGGCCGGGTGGCGTCGGTCAGGTGGTCGAGGAGCTGGTGCAGCGTGGTCAGGTGGGCGTGCAGCGCGTCGAGATGGACGCGGTCCGCGGGCGCGGGTGGTGTGTCGGTGTTTTTGCCGGTGTACGCGCGGGTGTGATGGCGGATGCCGGCGCTCGCGGCGCGCAGGTAGGGGGAGGAGTCGGTCTCGGGGGGAGAATTCACAGAGGTCCCTCGCTGTGGTGAGGCAGGTCAGCGGCGGTGTGTCCGCAGGGAGGCCGGGCCGTGTGGTGGTGGAGCGGCCTGATGGCGGCGCTCCAGGGCGGTGCGCAGGTGGTGGTCCTGGTCTGCGGTGGCGTGGGCGGTGAGCCATTCGACTCCGGCCCAGCTGGTGCGGCAGTCGATGCGGGCGGGGTGGCCGGTCTCGACGATCACCCGGTATTGGAAGCTGCCGCCGACGGGTACGAAGGTCGCCTGGCCGTGCTCGGTCGGGTGGAAGGGGAGTTCGGCGGCCATAGCGAAGACCCGGGCGGCCGTCGCGGGATCGACGACGCTCACAAGAGTCCGCCTTTCTGAAGAGCGGCCCCCTTTTTTTCAGAGGGCGGTCGGCGGATGAAGAGAGCCCTTCGGAAGGGCCCGGCTCAGGCCGCGAGACGGTCCTTCTTCTGAGCATCAGTGCGTGCGAGGGGAAGTGCGGCAAGGGTGAAGGCGTCGGGCTGCTGGTAGGTGAGCCGTCTCAGGTCGACGCCCGAGGTGACGGCGTGGGTCTCGATCTGCGCGCAGGCGGCGTCGAGGAGGGCGTCGGTCTCGGCCGTGACGGTGACCAGACCGGTCAGGGCCACGTCGGCGTGCCCGGCGATGAGCTGGCGCTCACGCTGCTTGACGTCGGCGTACTCGACGGAGTCGGCCTCGCTGTCGACCTGTCCCCGGCGGGCGCGCTCGTTGGCGTCGGCGATGATCGCGCTTTTCTTCCGCTGGACGTCCCGCAGCGCAGACTCGAACCCCTGCGGCATATATATAAGGGACAGGCTGCGCCGCACTCCAGCCGTGAACATGATCCCGTGGAGGAACCCGGCTCCTATTTCGGTGCGCGGCCAGTTCTCCACCCAGTACGTCGCGTGCCGCGCGGAGTCGGTGGCGAGGCGGTCGTACTCCTCGAACTGGACGACAGGCCCGGCGGCTGCGGGGTCGGCCTCGGCGCGGCCGGTTTCGGACCACTGCTGGAGTGCGGCGAGCGCCTTCGGGTCGTAGGCGGTGCGGATGACGGCGGCGATCTCCCGTGAGGTCAGCCAGCCGGTCACCTGGAGTCCGGCGGTGCGGGCGGCCTGCGCGATGCTGGCCGTGGTCTGCTCCATAACGGTGAATGCTCCGGGAAGCCCTCCGCCGGCCTGCGCGATCAAACGCCGGGCGGCTTTGAGGTCGAGGGAGATGGCGAGGTAGGTCTCGTGCGGGGCGGCGGCGGGGCCGGCCGAGGCGACCAGGTCGGAGTAGATGTGTCCGGCGATTGGGGTCTGGGGCTGACCGTTCTGGGTCCAGTGGCGGGTGAGCGTGTTGCCGCTGTCGGGGACGGTGCGCTCCAGCACCTGCACGGTGGCGATGTGCCCGGTACGGGCGATGCCGGCCAGTGCGCGTCCCCAGCTATTGGCGTTGTGGTTCTGGGTGGCGGGGTCGAGGAGGGCGAAGGCGCGGCTGGTGACGCGGGCGATAGCGGTCAGCGTCTGCCGGTGCGGGTCGTGCACGGCGGCGGCCTGCGTCCCTGCGGGGGTGACCACACGCAGGGACGCGGCGGTGCCGGGCAGGTGGAGCAGACCGTCCTGCCGGGGGCGGGAGACGGGCCGGGCCAGCCACAGAGTCTGCACGGTGCAGCGGCGCAGAACGTAACGGGCGACGATCGGCGCCCAGTCGACCAGGGAGCGGCCGTGCCGGCGGATCGCGACGAGCGCACCCGACGCCGCCCACAACGGGGTCAGGGCGATGGCGCCGAGCAGCCCGGTGGAGACCACCGTCATCAGCAGCAGAGCCAGCGTGCAGGAGACGAGGACGAGTTGGGGCAGGGAGAGCCCGAGGAGGATGCCGCGCCTGGACCGGTGCGGGAATTTCACGATGAGTGGTGGGACGGAGTGTTGCGACAAAAGAGGCCGTTCCATAAGACGCGGGTGGGGGCCGGGAAGGGGACGCACGGTCGCTGGTCTGTCCCGCCCCGGTCGCGGGGAAGGTCAGATACCCGTGGGCGGTGGCGGCCCGGCGGCAGGCCCGCTGGCTGACGGGCTAGAGGAGTGCGGGGCCTGCGCAGCGCCCTGTGGGGGCGGCGAGCTACTGGACGGGGGCGGCGACATGAATCCGCCCCTGTGGCCGGCAGAGCCGAGCTGTCCGCCAATGTCGTGGCCCGGGCTGGCCGGTGCGGTTCGAACCGCCTTCCCCGGTTCGTCCTTCGGCAGGTCGCCGCCGGGCGGGAGGCTCGTGCCGCTCTCCCGGCTGCCGCCAGTCGGGTTGGCTGCGATGTCACCGGGGAAACCGTCGCCGCCGGGTACCGTGTCGGGGCCCTGCGGGGTTGCGGTCGCTCCGGCCGAGGCGCCTCCGGTACCGGCTGTTGCTGCCATCGAGGCTGCCTTGCGGCCGACACGCTCGGCGTGCTGCTTGGCCAACTGCGCACCGGCACCGCCTGCCCGGTGGAGGGTCTCGCCGTCGGATCCCTCGGCTGCCCAGTGAATGAACTTGAACGTCGCGTACGGACAAAGCAGCACCATGATCATGACGACGATGCCGGCCATGACGTCCGCGAGGGCGGTGAGTCCGTCCTTCGCGTCGCTCCGGCCCATGGCAGAGATGCCCAGTAGGAAGACGATCGTCATCAGGAGCTTGGAGACCACGAGGGTGGCGGTGGCTTCGATCCAGCCCTTGCGCCAGCGCCGTGCGGTCTCCCAGCCCCCGCCCGCACCCGCGAAAACCGCCAGCGTGACCAGGACGAGGATGCCGACCTTGCGGACCATCATCACGCCCCAGTAAAGGAGTGCGCCGAGCGCGGCACCAAGCGCGGTGATGGTGGGAACCATCCAGCCAAGCCCGGACAGGCCGGCGATCTCGGAGACCTTGATAATGCGCCGCACAGCGTCATCGACAGAGGAATTCGCTGCCCTGAACAGCCCCTCGGAGAGGGCGTCGACGACTTCGAGGGCCACGGTGGTCAGGGCGATGGCCGCGAAGGAGAAGAGGACACCGGACGCGGTGCCGGTGAATGCCTGGGTGAGGGCCTGTCCGTCGCGTCGGACAGCGGCGCGGATGAGCTGGGCGCAGCAGGTCGCGACCAGCAGGACGAGGCCGATGGGGAGGATCAGTTCGTAGTTGTCGCGGAACCAGGTCGTGTTGAGGTCGACGCGGGTGGTGGAGTTGACCGCCTTTGCGGCGAAGTCGGTGGCCACCGCCGCGAGTTCACCGGAGGACTTGGCGATCCAGTTACCGATCGCCTGGCCTGGATCGGTGACGAAGTCGACCGCGCCGGTGGCATCGCAGACATGGTCCGCGAGGGGGAGGTCACAAAAATCCATGAAGACTCCTGCTCGACGGTCGGGGGGTCACGGCGCGACCTGGGGTGCGATGGACACCAGAGCGCAGTCGTGGTCAGGCCGGCACTGGACCGCGAGTGTTACGGAGCGGTCCTCGGCGCCGCCGCCGTTCGCCCAGGCGATCTGCTGCTTACCAGTCACGGTGACGACGTAGATGTACGCCTCCGTGATCGCGGACGGATGCTCCGACAAGGCCTGCCGGAACGCGGACGGATAGTGAGCCTCGGTGGCCGTGCCGTCGGCATGCTGGCCGTTGTCAGCCATCCGCGACCACAGCACTGGATCCGGCACCTGCCCCGAGACAGATGCCCAGTCGGCGTAGGTGCTTTCCTTCGTCATCCACCTGTTCATCCCGGCGAGCTGCTGGTCGTGGCCGGTGGTGCGGGTGTCGTAGGACCACACCATCGCCGCAGCGGCCTTGGCATAGCCGAGAGGTTCACTGATCTGCGGAGGCTCGGGCACTGACCCCATCCCTCCGGAGGCCGGAGACGGTATCGCCTCGGACCGCGCAGTGCTGGGCTTGCTCCGCGAAGCGCTTCTGTCGTCGTTCCGCGCGCTCCGGCCGGTCAGAATGGCGGCCAGGCCCGCGCCGACGAGGAGAGTGGTGAGGACCAGTACGACGACCAGGACCCGGTGGTTGGCCGATCCGCGGGAGCCGAGACTGGAGAGCGGTGTCCGAACGCGGCTGGGCATCAATGGATCTGCGTCCCCAATCCGGAGAAGAACGCGACGATGCCGTTGGCCGCGCCGAGGCCGAGCGCCGCGCCGGCCGCGACGGTCACGCCTTTCTTCCCATTGGCTTCGGCCTGGTGGCCGCCGGTGTGGTGGCCCCAGGCCCACACCGCGAGGGATACCGCAAGGGCTCCGACGACAGCCACGATCCCGAAGAGATTGATCGAGTTGACGACGGTGCGCAGCACGTCCAGGCCGGGAAGACCACCACCCTTGGGCGAGACGCCTGGGTCGTAGGCGAGAGGGAAAAGCCGTTCTGCGGGAGGGATGGGAATAACGAAACTCCTTGCGTGCACAGGCCGGATGAGGCCCACGGGAAAGGCGGAAGTAGGGAAGCGGCAGCCGGCCGCGGCGTGCCGGCCAGGCGGGCCGGGACGCCGATCGTGGAACGGTGTCTGGGTCAGACGACGCGGCGGGCGGCAAGGATCTGCCAGTCGTTGAGCGGCTCGATCCGAACCGGACGGCCGGTGCGCGGTGCGTTGATCACCAGGCCGTGACCCATGTACATGCCGACATGCTCGGGCCGCGCGGGAGTGCCGCGGGTGAACAGCAGGTCGCCTGGCCGCAGGTGGGTGAGTGGGACCGGCTTGCCTTCGTTGATTTGGGTGTACGTGGTGCGAGTGAGTTTGATCCCTGCGTGGGCGTACGCCTGCTGCATGAGCGAGCTGCAGTCGCAGCGGCCCATCGGATCAGGCCCGTGAGCACCGGTACAGGTACCGCCCCACTGGTAAGGGGTGCCGAGCTGATGCATCGCCCAGGTCAATGCCGCACGCACCGCCGCCGGAGCGTCCTTCGGGACCGCGTAGCCCTCGGGTACGGTCCCTTCGGGGAAAGGCCCGTACCCGGAGCCGTCTTCACCCGGCGCACAATCACGGAGCGGCGTGTCGGCAGGGGAAGGTGTGGTGTCCGTGCTGCCGCGCGGCAGGACGGCCGTGATGGTCTTCTGCAGTGCCCTCGCCAGCCCCTCCCACTGCGCGTACGCGTAGGGGAAGCCGGAGTGCTGGACTTCCTGGGCGGCTTGGGTGACGGTCAGCTGCTGCCAGCCGTTCACCTTGAGCAGTGCCGTGTAGAACTTGGTGCTTGCGAAGACGGGGTCACGGATCTGTTCGGGGGTGCCCCAGCCTTGGCTGGGGCGCTGTTGGAACAGGCCGAGTGAGTCGCGGTCGCCGTAGACCAGGTTGCGCAGGCGGGATTCCCGAAGCGCCGTGGCAATAGCGACGACCTGCCCCTGCGGGGGCACATGCAGGGAAATGCCGGTGGCGACGATGACCTTGGCGTTCGGGATCTGTTCCGCGGGGAGGTCCAGGCCCGCGACATGGACGTTCGGATCCGAGCCCGTGCCGCTGAGGATCGAGGCGACCTGCCGGGTGACCGTGTCGATGTCGACGGCGGGGCCCACGGAGCATGAGGTGGTTGAGGCGCCGCCGACCAGGGCGGCGGCGGTGCCGGCCAGCAGAAGGAGGGAGAGGCAGAAGACGCCGACAGTGGCGGCTACACCCTTCAACCCCGGCCGCCTCCCGGCAACTCGTCGCTCTGCGGACGGTGTTCGGGCGGATAGAGGCATGCAAGTGTCACGGGATACGTCCCTGAAGTGAAACCGCGCGGTGCGCGGAACGGGGGCCGTTGAGGCAGGTGAAGGAGGAGCGAACGGCCCTGGTACGGCTGCGAGCTGCTTCTCGCGGCGCGTCCCGGCCGGGGCCGCCCAGGTGGAGCAAGGGCAGGGTGAACCTCTACGGGGGCGTGAGCGCGGGGAAGCCATCGGCGGTGTTCGCCGGGCAGATACAAAACTGTAGACCCGAATCCCCGGTTGCCGAAATAGTTCACCGCGGTGGGCACATATCCAGGCGGATCTGTCCCGCGATAGTGCTCAACCGGGGATCCGGGTCTACAGTTTTAGTTCCTCCCCGCACACCCTGGCCTCACTTGCCGAGGCTTTGGCATGCCCGCGTGCGCCGGCACGTCGGCGTATGCGCTGGAGTACTGATCCCTCTCCTCTGTCCCGACCGTATTGAGGTACACCTTTGCCTTTTTCTCTCCATCAGGGCGACGCGCTGAGCGTCCTTTCCGGCCTGCCCGACGACTCCGTCGACTCTGTCATCACCGACCCGCCGTACAACTCAGGCGGGCGCACCGCGAAGGAACGCACTACGCGGACTCCCCGGCAGAAGTACATCTCCGCCGACGCCGGCCACACCCTTCCGGACTTCACCGGCGAGAACATGGACCAGCGTTCCTACGGGTTCTGGCTCACGCAGATCATGACCGAGGCGCACCGTCTGACCAAGACCGGCGGCACCGCGCTGCTGTTCACCGACTGGCGGCAAATGCCGGTCACCACCGACGCGCTGCAGGCGGCGGGCTGGCTGTGGCGTGGTGTCCTGGCCTGGCACAAGCCCGCGGTCCGGCCGCAGAAGGGCCGCTTCAAGCAGTCATGTGAGTTCATCGTCTGGGGCTCCAACGGGGCCATTGACGGTGAGCGCAACCCCGTCTACCTGCCCGGTCTGTACTCGGCGTCGCAGCCTTCGGGCAAGCAACGGCAGCACATCACGCAGAAGCCTGTGACGGTGATGCGTGAGCTGGTCAAGATCTGCCCCGAAGGCGGCACCATCCTCGATTTCACCGCCGGGAGCGGCTCCACGGGCGTTGCCGCCCTGCTGGAGGGCCGCGACTTCATCGGCGTCGAGAAGACCCCCGCGTACGCCGAGATCGCCGCCGACCGACTGACCGAAACGGTACGGCAGACCCTGTCTCAGGAAGACGTTGTTCTGTCCGCCTGAGTCCCGCATTTCGCCGGACCGGACCAGTGCTGCACCGCTGCGGAGGATTTATAGCAGCTAATCCCCGGTTAGCGAAACCGGGGATTACGCGGATCGTAGTAGCCGTAATTCAACGCCTCTCTGCAGCGCAAGGAGACCCATTCATGTCTGAACCTCCAAGCCTCCGTGGGGAAGGGGAGTTGGAACCGGTCCGGCTACCGGAGACCAGTCTGGAAAACATCGAGACGAGCGTCCGCCGGCTCATGGACCAGACCGCGGAGCAGGCCAGGCAACTCGACACTCTGGCCGTCGCCCCCCTGCAACCCCCCAACCCCTTTGCTGCTTTCGGCCTGCCGGGAATGCCAGATCTCCCGGCACGGCCCGCCCCCGCGGACCCGAGGCCGATCCATGAGCTGGAGGGCGAGGAGTTCGAGAACGAGCTGGACGCCCTGACCGACTGGGTGGACGACTTCCTCATGCGCATCTACGGCGCGGAGGTCACCACCGCAGCCCCTTGGTGCGAGAGGTGGCAGCAGCACGGCGACGTGGTGGCCTGGCTGCACGCCCTGTGGATGGCCTACCAGCAGCACAAGGACCCCGAGGCCGGGCTGTCCGGGATGTTCGTATGGCACCGCGACTTCCTCACTCACGCCATGGCCGCCGTACGGGCGCCGGGCGGACCGCTGTCGGCCTGCATGACGTCACCGGACCGTGCCGCCCACCGCCTCCTGCACGGACCGGCCCGCTCGGAACGCTCCGTGCGCGTCGCCGAGGACGTGGAGGCGCCCGGCGGGCAGGAAGGAGTCACCGGGTGACTGGGCAGCCGGCGTTTGGCCTCAGCTTTGATCCCCGTGCCCTGACCGACTTGCTGCAGGCACCCGGAGATGTCCGGCACCTGGCGCTGGGAAGGCTCCAGGATCTCGTCAACGCCGATCTCTCCGGTGACCGGCTGACTGGCGAACTGGACGGTCACCGCGCGCTTGACGTCGGCGCTCGGACCGAATGGCGTCTTCTCTACGGCCACCGTCCGGCCCCGCCGGCTTCCGCTTACGACACCGACATCCACGTCATCGCCGTACGCCCCGGATCCGGACGGAACGAGCACGACGCCGCCCGGATCCGGCTCGCTCGTACCCTCCGCCCGACGAGCGCGTTGGCCTATGCCGCCCGGGCTCGCTCGCCGCAACTGGACGCGTGGCGAGCTGCCATCACAGCCCAGACGTCGCCCTACGCGCTGCCCGTTCTTATGCGCCCCCGCTCTCTCCGTCCCAGAAAGGCCCTGTCCGTTGAAGGCTTTCCCCACTCTCCTCGACTCGCTCGCTGACTCCGTTCTGATGGTCGAACCCGTCGAAGAGAATCCGCACCACCGCGCCATCCTCGACAGATTTCTGGAACTCCGGGACCTCGACCGGCGCCTCCTCGACTTCGCGGCCGACCGCGGCCCGAACGAGCTCAGCGCCGCGGAACTGCTCGATCAGCTCACCGCACTGCTCGTCGAGCGCATGGCCGTCGGACACGTTCTGACCCGTCTGATGTCCACCGACTGCTGCTGCGCAACCACCAGGGTGGAGCAGTCCGAGAAGGAGGACGACTCCCTGTCCTGCCCCGGCGAGCATCCTCAGCCGGCCAGCATCGTGCACGCCGCCCTGTCCATTTTCGGGAATCTCGGCGACCCGGAAGCCGTGGCTTCGGGTGACCTGGTGACCGGCCTCCGGCAGATCCCGGGGGTGGCGGAGGGCCGCTGGCGCTACCGCGACCTGACTCAGTCCCGTCTCGCCCAGCTTCTGGCCCCCTACGAGGTCTCCACCCGCGATGTGACCCTGCCCGACGGGCGGCGCCGTAAGTCCTACCGGCGTTCCACCCTGATCGCAGCCCTGCCGGACCGCTGACCTGTATCCGCCCACAGGCCGCCGGAAGAGAGGGTTCCGCTCTGGGATGCCGTCCAGAACAGGCCCGCGCTTCTGGCCCTGTGGCTGACCCCATGGGACGCAGGCACGTCATACGCGAGGAGTTTTCTTCTTCATGTCCCTCCCCACCTTGCCGGTGGACAAAGCGCTGACGGCGCTCGATCACCGCATCGAAGCGGCGGTGGGCTGCAGCGTCGACCAGTTGTGGCAGCACCGCGAGCGTGGTCTGCTCGATGAGCCGTCCTCCCGCCTGGCTGATGCTCACCGCGGTCTCGTCCGGGCGGAGACGTCCGTCACCTTCTATCGTTTCATGCTCCGCCGCCTGGCTTCCGGGAGGTTTCCGGTCGACCAGGCACTCTTCGCCCGCATCGACCGCACCGTGGGCCGGCTGCAGAAAGCCGCCGCCGCCCGCGACGAGCACCAGCAGCTGGTTCTCGCCGCGCTGGGTCCCGTCGAGACCATGCGGGCACAGAAAACAATCCCTGAGGGAGCGGAGCTGAGGGCGCCGGACTTCGCCGCGCTGCTGGCCATCGCTCAAGGAGCCAAGCTGCATCATCACCTTCTTACCGGACGGCTGTCGGTCGTGACGGCCTCTGGTGTCCGTGTCACCCCGTCCACGCTGGAGCGCCTGGAGGAGGCCGGGCTCGTGACTCGGGACGAGTCTCATCCGGTCCAAGCCGGGCAGCCCGTCACTGTGACAGACGTCGGCCGCACCACTCTGGCCGGCGTCCGCCGCCCCGGCATCGCCGCGGCGCCCTCATCGCCGCAGCCAGGCGCCTGGCCGAGTACCGGTCGCGCCCGCAGCTGAACCCACCATTCCTGCCCGAGACCTGTGGACAGGTCCGAACCGAAAGTTCCGATGCCCGGACCCGATTTCCGACTCGACGGCTACCGGGCGGCCAACGCCGTGGCGGCGGAGCAGTTCTGTCGGCACATCACGGACAACGAGATCGACCTACGCGTCCTGGCTCAGCACCACACGCACGATGAACAGCACAGCTACTTCGTGCTTCATGACGGGTCCGCCACCTGGGGCACCCCCGATGAGCCCCAGATCGTGGCCCTTCACCTTCGGCGTGACACCAGGTCTCGTACGTTCCGTTTCCAACATGCGACGCTGCCGCTGCCCGCCATGGCCCAGTCCTGGCTGATCGCCCGCGGCTGCCCCAAGAACGCCGTCCGCCTCTCCCCGGGAACCGGAAGCACGCCAGCTGACGAGGCGACGAAGGCTCTCGAAGAGCGTCTCCTGGACGACGGAGATCGCTTCGCCCTGCTCACCAGCTACACCGACGACTCCAGTACAAAGCCGCAGACCATCGTGCTTCTGCGCGCCGTTGCTGAGCACACAGCTTTTCCGTTCCGGGTGCTGCTGGAAGAGGCTGACCTGCTCTCTGGCACACACACCCTGCGCGAGGGCGCCTTCACTGACCTGGGGGCCGTGTCCGACTGGTGGGACCAACACCGCAGCGGCGGGGTGATGCCTCTTCTTCCTCCGCTCCCGCCGGCTGATCTCCTCCGATCGCCGGGACTCCCGCCACGTCCTGCGCCGCCCACGAGACCCTCCGCGCACGGGCGCTGAACTCTGACCGCCTGCCTGCCGGCTCGGTGCGGGTCCTCTGGGTGAGCCGCGGCCATTGATTCGCGAGCAGCATCCCCTGCCGGCGCAACATAGCAGGCATTCCCCGGTTACCGAAAACGGGGTTTCTCCGGACTCTATTAATCGGCCCGCGCATTCCCTTGCGGGGTCTCGATTCGTGTCCTTCTTCTATTGGCCTGGAGGCCAAATCTTCATGCGCGCATCCTCCCGTATCGCCGCCTGTACCGCTGTTCTCGGCGCATTCGCGATCCCACTCACATTCACCTCTCCGGCCGACGCGACACCGCAGGTGGTTCCATCCTCCGTCACGACGGTCGCCTCGGGTACCCGGCCGTGCGACCGGCCCGGTCCCTGGGTGATCGGCACATCAGCGGTCACGATCCGCTCCAAGGCGACGACGAAGTCCACCGCGCTCGGCGTGCTCTACCGCGGCCACAAGTTCACCGTTACCAAGTCCAGCGGCAATTGGCACTACCTCACCGACAGGACCACAGGCGTGAAGGGCTGGGTGTCCGGTACCTACGTCTACCGTGACGCCTATTTCTGCCTCGACTAAAGCGCCGCACCGCACCGCGAAAAGCGCGGCTCACCCGATCCCAACTCAGCCATGAAAGGAATTCACCGTGCCTGACGACGACGTGCTCGCCGTGGTCACCGAGCTGATCGAAAGTCACTTTCGGATGAGCCTTCCGGACCTGCGCCGCGCGGTCATAGCCGCACCACAGGCCAACAGCCAGGCGACTGCTGCCGTCCACTGGCATGGCCTCCTGGCGCAGTCCGAGGAGGCGTTGGCGCGGGCCGAGGACGACCTCGTGACCGTGTTGATGGTGAAGGTGCCGGGGGAAGTCGATGAGCCGCCTTTGGAACTCGCACACCGGGTGAATCTCGCGGTGACGGTTCGGGACGGACGGGTGACGGTGATCCGCCACCTCCTCGACACACCCGCCCCCGCGGGGTATGTGTGGAGCGGTCCGGCGCCGGTGGCCGGCCGAGCGCCAGCTCTCCAGACGAGACCGCCCGCACGGCCCATGACCTCTGCGGCCCCTGTCCAAGGCGTGACACGGTGAACGTCGCGCACGTGCCAACCAGCCAGGACCAGGCGCTCGAAGAAGCCTTCGGCGCCCCGGTCGCCGAGCTTTACAGCATGGTTTCCGGTATGGCGGCGTCCGCCACCTTGATGCGGGCGCTGGAGCTGCGGAGCTTCCTTGCGGTGGCCGAAGAACAGATGGCCCGAGTCCGCGACCGTGTCCTCGCGGACACCGCCGACGACCACGACAGAGATGCCCTGACCACGGATGACCTGCGGTGGGACGTCCAATGGCTGGAGGCGGCGCTCACTGCTCGCGCCGACTACATCGCCGCCCTGGGGAAGTTGCTCCACGCCATGAGGCCCGCCCCGGTGCCGGGCAGGCCGTTGCGGGCCAGCCGGCAGAAGAGCACCACCGGACTGGCTCCGGCCGGGCCGGCACGGGAGTGCCGATCGTAAAGGCCCCGCCCATGCCCCACGCCAACGCCCAGACCGTCGCCGGGCGTATCGAGGACCTGTACGGGGCGCCGCTCGCTGATCTCGCAGCCAGAGCTGATGCCCTTCCCATCAGTGGCATGCTCGCCGCCTTGCTCGGCAGTTACAACGACCTCGCTCTCGCTGAGCGGTCCATCGCCTTCCACCTGCAGCGACTGCGTCAACTCAGCTATCCGGAAAGGGAGACCACTCCCTTCGACGCCGGCCACATTCTCGACTGCGCCCGACGGATCGCCGAGGCCGTCGCAGTCCGCGACGCCCACACCAAGACGATGACCGCTGTCCTGCGGAGCCTGCAACGCGTCCCCGCCCCGGACACCGGCTCCCCGGCCTCGGTACCAGCTCCGGCGCCAGTCCCGCCCGCCCCGCCGACGCATCATCCGGCCACCACGGCTCCTACGCGCTGAGCCAATACACACCCGCCTGACTTCCGGCATCCGTCGTCTTGCGGCGCGCTGACCCACCCGTCACCCGTTGAGGAGTTCCCCCCTTTGTCCACCACCCCTGTGCCCCGTACGACCCTCGCTGATCTGCAGCGCGTCGCGGAATCGTTGGAGATGATCAGCACGCGCTGGAGAGTGTGGGTACTGATGACGCTGTCCGAGAAGCCATTGCGCTACACGGAGATCAAGTCCAAGTTGCCGTGGCTTCATGACGGCTCGCTCGCCCCCAAACTCCGCAAACTCTCGGAGAGCGGCCTGGTGGAGCGCACCGAATACGAGGCCCGGCACGTCACCTATGGTCTGACCGCACGCGGCACCGAGCTGATGCCCGTCCTGAAAGTGATCGCTGCCTGGGGCGACGCGTGCCTGGTGAAGGACACCGTTCTCAATCCGCTGACCGGCAGGCGGGAGCCGGAGCGTATCGCGTCGGCTCAGAACGTAGAGGACGCCCTTCTTCTGCTTACGCCGCGTCACACCACGGCCATTCTGTGGACGCTGCGGATGAGGGGAGTCACCAGTATCGCAGCTTTGGAAAGTGTCGTGATGCCGTCGCACGCACTCAACGCGATCTATCCGCCGTTGAGGCGGCTGGTCAAGGACGGGCTTGTCGAGAGGGACGGGGAGCACTGCGTTCAGCTTTCCGCGACGGGCCTCGCCCTGGCCCCTGTCTACCGCTCAGTTTCCGCCTGGGCAGCCGGACGCCCGCTCAGCCGCGCCGGCACCCACCCGGTTTGGGGAGATCCGACACCATCGTCCCAGACCGGTCCGGGCACCCGGGCCAGCACCCAGGCACGCATCCCAGCCTCAGCACCCCCGGGGGTCCGTGCTCCCGCTGTGCCGGCTCGGGCTCCGAAGGCCGCCTGGCAGCCGGGCGACCTGTTTTCCGCCCCGATGCCCGCACGTCCGGCTGTCTTTTCGCCTGCCGGGGGTCAGCGCCGTTGAACCACAGCGAGATCCTCAACGCGGAGCAGGTGACCCGCGTGATCCACGAGCTGTCGCTCCCCGGTCTTATCCGGTTGGTCAGCGAGATCGACGACAACGGGGCGATCGAGCACGGCATGCTCGGACGCACCTTCCCCGACCTCACCCGCCAGCAGATCCGCAACGCCCTCGCGGCCGGCCGCGAACTCCAACTGCTGCGGGAGGGCACCAGGGCCATGCCCTTCCTTCGGCTTACGCGTCGTGGCGCTGGACTCGCTGACGTGTACGACCAGCTCGCCCGCTGGGCCCGCGTGCGCGACTACCCCAGCCGCACCAGCACGTTTGTCAGCCGCGTTCAGGGAACTCTTTCCCTCCTGGCCCAGAGATGCAACGGCAACGCTCTCTTGCTCATCCGACACGCCGCACACTGCGTGGCGCCTGGCACCAGCCTCGTGTCCGACACGGCGGACGAGGGGTTGCAGCAGTCCTGGGCCGCACTGTCCCGGTGGGTGCAAGCCGCCCCGTCCACTGTCTCGGCGCCGACGCCGGCGCAGTCCGCTGCCGGTGGGGCGGACACCCCGAAGTGGGCCGCGTGAGAGCTGACGTCAGTCCGCGGGTGTTTGCCTGCCTGGACCGCTCCGGCCTGTGGCGCCATATTTACCTCCCCCGCTCCGCCGACGCCGGCGCGACGGCGATGACCACGTATGGGATTCCGTTGCTGGTCCTGGCGACCACCGACTCGGCCGCGCTGACCGGTCTCGCGTTCGCGCTGGAGTGGGTGCCGCGCCTGGGGGCGTTCACGCTCGCTGGGGCGGTAGTGGACCGATACGGCACGACGCGGGTATTCCGTCTCGCCTGCCTAGCCCGCGCCGTGGTGGTCATCGCCGCCGCGCTGCTCCTCTCCGCGGTGGATGGCAATGGCGGAGCGACGGTCACGGTGATGGTGCTCGCCGCCTCGACCGGGGTGCTGTCGGAGTTTTCGTACATCGCGGCGGAGACGGCGGGCGCTTCGGTCAGCAGGGAGGCCGGGGACCAGGCACACCGGGTGCAGTCAGCGCTGATGGGCATCGACCAGGTGGCTACGTTGTCGGGGCCCGCACTGGCCGGTCTCCTCCTTGAGTGGAGCGGAGCGACCGGGATGCTCAGCGCCGTCGCGTTCTTCTCCCTGCTCGGCGCCGGCCTCGCTCCCCGGCAGCCCGCCGTCCGGCCGACCGCTGCCCCGGTGCCGGCGATCACCGGGTTGCGAACGGGCTGGGCCACCCTGCGGTCATTGCCGGCCCTGGGCTGGCTGGTGATGGGCGTGACCCTGTCGAACCTGTCGCTGGGCCTGCTCCAGGCCGCGACCCCCGTCATCGTGGTCAAGGAACTCGGCCACTCCAGCGCCGACGTCGGGCTCGTCTGGTCCGCCGCAGCCGGCGCGTCCCTGCTGGCCATCGCCCTGTGCCGCAAAGCCATTGACCGCTACGGTCTCTGGCCGGTCGGCGCGCTCTCGGGAGGCATCGCCGCCTGCGCGTGCCTGGCCCTCTCCACCGCCCACCACTACACCATCTATCTGGTACTGACCGCGGCCCTCATGGTCGGCGAGGGCGGCATAACCGTCGTCCTGCGCACCGTGCGCTCCCACCTCATCCCGCCCGACAGGTTCGGCAGCACCCTCTCCCTGACGATCCTGCTCCTCCTGCTGCCCTTCCCCCTCGCCGGAGTACTGGTGGCGATCACCCCGCCCCATCTGCTCGGTCACGCCATTGCCTGCTGCGCCGTACTCCAGGCCGTCGGGCTCACCGTCGCCTTCACCCGGCTGCGCGCCTACCCCCTCCGACGCCCGTAGGAGCTACCCCTTCCGGAGACCTTTGGCCTGTCGCCGCGCATCGACTTCAAATGACCCGCCACTCCGCCGGGCTCGCCCCACCGCGGCCCCGTCCCGTCCCTTCACTCCCCGGAGCTCTTCCTTTGTCTCGACCTGTTGTTCTGGTAGTCGCTGCCGCCGATATGGACGCCGAGGCGTACCGCGGCTACTGCCTGGAAAACGTTGCTGCCGCCTACGATGTCGTGCTGATCACCGGTACTGAACCCACTTGGGAACGCCGCTTTCTCACGGACTGGGAGGTCGCCGACCCCACCGACCAGGCCGCGCTGTCCACCGCCGGCCGCGCTCTGGCCGCACGCCACCAGCTGGCCGGGGTGGTGACGTGGACGGAGTGGTACCTCATCCCCGTCGCGCGCCTCGCCCGGCAACTCGGCCTGCCCGCCGATCCGCCGGAGGTGATGCGGGCATGCCGCAACAAGGCCACCTCCCGGACCCTGTTCGCCCGCCACGGGGTCCCCTCCGCCGCGTCCATGACCACGCGCTCCCTGCTGGAGGCCGCGCTCGCCGCCGAGACCATCGGCTACCCCGTCGTCCTCAAACCCGCCTCCCGCGCTGCCAGCATCGGCGTGATCCGCGCCGACCGTGCCGAAGAGCTTCCCGCCGCATGGGAGTTCGCCGCAGCCGGCGCGAGCCAGGACACGAAGAGTCCGCAGGTTCTGGTGGAGGAGTACCTCGACGGTCCCGAGGTCTCCGTCGAATGCGTCACCCACCGGGGCACGACCAGCGTCGTCGCTGTCACTCGCAAGACCGTCAGCCCGCCGCCGTTCTTCGAAGAGATGGCGCACTCGGTCGACGCGGCCGATCCGCTCCTCACCACGGTGGCTCCCGCCGCTACGGCAGCCATCAAGGCCCTCGGCATCACCGATGGGGTCAGCCACGTCGAGATGCGGCTGGTCGACGACCGCCCACGGCTGATCGAAGTCAACGGCCGGATTGCCGGTGACATGATCGGGCATCTGGTCCGCCTCGCCACCGGCATTGACCTACCGCGCGCCGCCGCGGACATCGCTTGCGGACGCACTCCCGACCTCACCCCGACACAGCATCAGGCAGCGGCCATCCGACTGCTCTACCCGGACACCTCCGGCGTCCTCGCCGATCTCCGGCTGGACGAGACCGGCGAAGAGCCGTGGCTGGAACGCGTCCGCTTCCAGCGCCGTCCCGGCGACGAAGTACTGCTGCCGCAGGACGGCGGCGACATGTTCACCGCCCGGCTCGGCTTCCTCATCACCACCGCTCCGACCGGCGACCTCGCCCAGGCACGCGCCCAGGCCATCCAGCGGCGCCTCGCCGTCAGCGTCGCACCCCTCACCTGACCACGAGCAGCTGCCTTCCGACCGCCCGCGCAACGCTGATCCGCTGCCCGTCTCCACCGGATGTGAACATGCCCGACCCCGATCCGATTGACGGAGACGTCTATGTCTCCCCGCGCTACCTCGCAAGCTCCACCTACAACGGCGATCTCGCCCTCGCCCCGCTGCTCCACCTCGGTTGGGACCTACGGCACGATGACCTCGCCAATGTGTATCTCAGCTCGCCCGACCACGGGGTCCGCCTCGGTTACCTGCCCGAGGGCGAGGACGACGGCCTCTGGCGCATCAGTGCCTACAAGGACTCGTTCGGCCCGCCGACCTGGGGCGTCTGTTTCAACGACGGTGTCCCCACCGAGTTCGTGACCGCGTTCACCACCGTCCTCGCCGCGGCGTACGAGCAGGGGCCGGACGCCTACCTCGCCCGGCCGGTCTCCGGGACCGACGAGCACGACCCCTTCCTCGCCATCGTCCCGCTCGCGAAACAGGGCTGGGAGATCGACCGTCCCCGCCGGGGCGTCTTCGCGATCCAGGCCCCGGACGGGCTCGCCGGGATGGAGTTCACCACCGGAGACCTCGATCCGGAAGCCGAGCTGACCACCCGCAGTGCCCGGTGGCACCTGTGGGCCGGTAAATCCATCGACCGGCCCGTCTGGTACGCCACCGCCAGCACCGACACCCCCGTCGCCCTGCTCACCGCTGTCACCCAGTGCGTCTCCGACCCGGCCCCGCTGCCCCGCTGGCGCGAGCAGACATCCACCTACAGCGCGGGCATGGCCCAGCTCACCCCCATCCTGCCGCCGCAGCCACCGGCTCCCACCCCCCTCGACGTCCGTCGGGCTGCCGAATCACGCCGCCCGGCCGCGCTCCCCGCAGCCAGCGTCCCGCGCTGGAGCACCACCAGCCGGCCCGGCCTGCCCGGCCCTCGCCGGTAGGACCAGCCCGCCCGCTACCGGAGAACCCTCTTGTCCCCGCGAGCCCCCGAGTTCTTTGCCGAACTCCGCCTTCCCTTCCCCAGCGGAACCGCCGTGGGCAACACCTACTACGCCACCCCCATCGCCGACGGGACGCTACGTCTGCAGATCAGCTTCACAGACACGATGTACAGGAACATCTATGGCGGTCTGCGTCTGACAGTCATGCACGTGGACCGAGGCGAGATCGATGCCGTGGCACTCAGCTTCGCCGGCCACAGCACCTTCTTCCGTCGTGAAGGAGCCCTGTACCACCGCAACATGCCGGACACCTTCAACATCACGCTCGCCAGGCCGGGCCAGCCGCTATGGGAAGGCGCCGACACCGCGGGACTGCGCGACGCCATCGAGAGGTACACCGCCGTTTGGTTCTCCGGTGCCTGGACCGCGTCCGCGCCGAGCCGCGCTGCAGGCCGCACGGCGCACACGGCGCCCGCTGTGCCGACCGGCCGCAGTGGCACCCGCGCTTGTTGAGCCGCGCCTACACCGCCAGCCCCGGCGTTCGCACTCTCCCCGCAGGAGCCCGTCCGTGATGACACACCCCTTTGAGAACCTCGACCCGGCCCAGACCTTGAAGGTCCTTCCCCGGCACCTCGCCGGGCCCGGCGAGGTTGACCCTCACACCGTGTGGGCCTTCCCCTTCGACGACGGCTGGCACCTTCACCCGGCGGACGAAGGCATGGTGTTCGCCACCAGCCCCTGCGCCCGGTTGTGGACCCGCTTCGACCCCGAACCCGAGAAGCGGGGCAAGGGGACGTGGACCATCAGCGCGAACCGTATCCCCTTCGGTCCGAATGCCTGGCAGATCACCTTCGATGCCACCACCCCCGTCGAGCTGCTCCACGATGTCCATGCCGAGCTGCTCGACCTCTACCTCGAAGACCGGCACAGCGACCAGGACCGGCTGTTCCAGGACGAGACGGCGCCGCACGAGGCGTACGCGCCGCTGCTCAGCCACGGATGGAGCCACGACGTCAAGACCAATGGCACACAGACCTTCCTCACCCCGGAAGGACTCGGCGGCGTACAACACCGCTACGCCATCAGGGACTCCAGCGGGCCAGCCTGGCGGGCCTGGGGCGGATACCCCAGCGAACCGCACTGGAGGGCACACTTCTCGTTCGGCACGCCCACCACACTCGTCGCGGCCTTCACCGCCTCGCTGATCTCCACCGAGCCACTGCACCGCACCGTCCAAGACGTACCCGCCCACACCCGCCGAGCCCTCTACGTCGCCACCACGACAGCCAAGCAGCCTCACGGCAACACACCTGTCGCCCCGCCGCCTCCCGCCCCGGCCTCCGGCCGAACCCGCTGACCTTCCCCGCTTGAACAAGGAGTCCCCTTCCTCGTGCACGCCCGTTTCATCGTCCGATGCGCCGCCGTCGCCGCCGTGGTGACTGGCACCCTCACCTGGGCGCCGGCCGCGACCGCCCAGCCCCACGAACCGACCCCTTCGGCGTCCGCCGCCTCCGCCGAGACACCGGCCCCGGACGCGGGTAGCGTCGAGATCACCACGAAGGACACGGCCGGGGACGTCCTCCCCGGCGCCGTGTTCCTGCTGCTCGACTCCGCCGGCCAAGATGCCGGACGCGGCAAGACCGACGCGCAGGGGAAGCTGACTTTCCCCGACCTCGCGCCGGGCGTCTACCGGCTCAAGGAGACGGCCTCTGGCAGCCCGCTCCACGAGGTCGTGGCCGACCAGGACGTCATCGTCACCCCGGGCGCCGCCACACGTCTGACGATCACCGACCCGTTCAAGGCAGCCAAGGTCCTCCTGCAGGCCAAGGACGACAAGACCGGCAAGCTCCTGCCCGGCGCGACGGTGAACATCGGCACCGGCACCTCGACGCTGCTCACCCTGACCACCGGCGCCAAGGGCACAGCCTTCGGAGAACTGCCAATGTCAAGCCGGAAGACGGAGTTCTGGATCTGGCAGATCAAGGCCCCCGCTGGCTACGACCTCTACAAGCCGTCCAAGACGTTCACCGCGGGCCCTGGCGCCCCGGTGACCGTGACCATCACCAACGCCAAGACCACGACCACCCCCAAGCCCGACCCCTCGGGCAAGCCGACACACGAGTCCACCGGCACCCCGTCCACCCCTGCGGGCAAGCCGAGCGGTAGTAATACTGGCGGGGCGAAGCCCTCCAGCACGCCGGACACCGAATCCTCGCCCACCGCAGCGACGACCCCGGCCAGTGATACGACACCGAAGGCACCGGCAGGCTCCCTCGCTCACACCGGCGCCGACGCCACCCCGTGGATCGCCGGAGGCGCGGGCCTCCTCGTCGCCGTCGGCGTCCTCACCCTGGCCGTCACCCGCCGTCGTACGCCGACCGAGCCGGACGACAACAGCAAGAACAGCTAACCGCAGATCCAACACCGCCAGCAGGCTCCCCGGGACGCCCGGAGGGCGATGAACTTCGAGATCCGCAAGGAAGAAGCGTGCCGGATCGACGGGATCAACCGCCGGCCCGGCAAGAGATGGCTCAACGGTTACCGCTCGCCGCCCATCCGGAAACACCAGCGGAGACGCCTCCCGGGCAATGGCCGGGCCGAGAGCGCGACGAGAGCTGACACAACCGATCAACTACCGACACGAGGCCCCCGGATCCGTCCGGACCCTGCGGCCTCAGGCGTATCAGGCCGCTCAGCCGGATGGGTTCAGCCGAGATGTCCTGCGGCCTCGGCCTGTGTTTCAGCCATGGGATCCGTCCGCGTTGGCGGGTGACGAGAAAACAGACAGGTAATTCGCGCCAAGCGTAGAAGCTGCCCGTGCCTCAGCGCGGCAGCCGCTGTTACTGGTTTCCTCCGGTCGTGGTCGCGCCGCGGGTTGCCCGAACCGGGACGACGGCAGCTGATGAGACTGACGCCGTCCCGGTATCAAATGTGGTGGCTGGCCCCGTGAGACGGTCCCGATCCTGGCGGCCTACGGCTTGGCCGGGCCCAATCGGCGGAAGCGGGTGTGCAGCGTGGCTCAGGACCCGTACCGCTCCGGCACGTCCCGCCAGGCCGTGCCCGTCCGGAACTTCCACACGATCCCGTTGAGGACCATCCGGTCGTCCAACCGCTTCCGCCCCCGCTCCGATCACTCAGCATCCGACAGTTCATGACGACGTATCACTCGACCATGATCCATCACGCAAGATCATTTGACGACAACTCCTAGTAGTGCCTGGTCAGGTTCACTCGCTGAAGGCGTGTCCCCTTGATTGCCTGTGCTGTTGAGTGGGTGTGATGGCTGAGGAGTTGGCTGCGGTCCGGTGTGATCTGGAGGACTTTGCTGCGGAGGTGTTCGAGTCGTTCGGGAGGGCGGATCAGCGCCGGTGGGGCGGGGTCTATCTGCGGGGTCTGCTGCTGGAGGGGCGGCGCAAGTCGGTGGAGCCGATGGCCTCGCTTTCCGGGAAGGGCCGGCGTTGTCACCCGCGCTGGGACCGGTCGGGCAGTCCGGCGTGTTGACGGAGCAGAGCGAACTCGGCAGCGAGGGCGAGAGGCGGGTAGTGAGCGTTGCGTCCGCTGGGGTTGGGCAGGATCCATACCTGGGCTCCGCCGATGGTGCCGGGCTGCAGGCCGGTGCGGGCCTGGGGCGCGTCGAATGCTGTCCGATATCCGCTGACGCCGAGAAATGCCGCCCAGGAGGAGCGGGTGCGCGCGAGTCGCTGCGTCAGGTCTCGTGCGCCGTCGGCGAGTTCTTGCCGCGTGAGCTGATCGGCCCGGGAGGTCGGCCGGCGTACGATGCTGGTGATGCCGAGGCCGAGTGCCAGCAGATCTTGTTCTTGCTCCGGGCGCATTACTGCCGGGGTGAATCCGGATGCGTGCAGTGCAGGCCAGAATCGGTTTCCCGGTGTCGCGAAGCTGTGTCCGATCGCGGCGGAGGCGGGTGCGGGATTGATACCGATGAACACCACGGTCAGTCCGTGGGCGAGTACGTCTGTGAGCCCTTCGCTGCGCACTGTGCCTGTCTTCCGTGGTGATGGGTGTTGTCCGCGCGCGAGGTGATTGCGGCTTGTCCGGGTGGTGGCGGTTGTCTTCTTCGGTTGTTCCATGTGCTGTCGTGGCTCTCCTGGGGTTAGGGGGTCATTTGTGCGGTGCTTTGGAAGTTGACGCTGATGCGGGCGGAGGCGGGTGTGGTCTGCTTGGGAACGGCATGGAGCCAGTCGGTCTGGCAGCGGCCGCGCATGACGATCAGGTCGCCGTTGTCCGGGACGAAGCGGGTGCTTTTGCCGCCGCTGCGGGGCTTGATGAGGAAGCGGCGGGGGTGGCCGAGAGTGAGAACGGGGACGGTGCAGATCTCGCGTTTGCAGCTGATGTAGTCCCCGTGCCAGCCGGTACTGTCGCGCTGGTCACGGTAGAGGTTGACCCAGACTCCGTCGTAGGGGATGTCGTAGATCTCGGAGAGCCGGCCGGCCAGAGTCCGCAGCGCGGTGACGGGTGCGTCGTCGATCTGCGGGTAGTCGGCGGTCAGGCGTGGCTCGTCGATCTTCTGGTTGTAGATCCACCGCTGTCGCTGTGACCAGTCGAGGTCATGCCTGAGTTGCCCGAAGAGGGTCTGGGGCGAGCGGATGAGGCGTGGTATCACCTCGATCCAGCTGTTGTCGTCGAGGTCGTGGCGTTCGATTTCGGTGAAGTCGTTGTCGAATTCGAGCGGTTGGTCTGCGGCGGGCGCGGCCAGGTCGGCGAGGGACATCTGGATTCCCTGGTCTGTGTGCCGGCCGGGCTGCTTTCGGGCGTCATCGGGGACCGGTGAGGGGCGGGATTGCGGCATGAGTGTTCTCCTGGGTCGTGATCGTCGCTCTGATCTCCCTGGCTGAGGTCTCGCCCTCTGCTGGCGCTTCGGGCTGCATCAGCCGCTGTACGGAATGGGCAGGGGCCCGTGCGTGCGCTGACGCCCGGGCCCTTGTCGTTGTGTTTCTGTTTACCGGTGCCCGCCGGGCGGCCGGGATGCCGGATTCAGTGGACGGGGAAGGCGCTGTTGAGGGCGCCGAAGTCTTCGGCGTCGTTGAGGGTGGTGTAGGTGCCGGAGGCGAGGATTTCCGTGGCGGCCTTCTTCGCCAGGCCGTAGGCGGCCTGGGAGATGGCCGAGCCGACGCTGACCCGGCGGACTCCGGCCTTTCGCAGTTCCTCGACGTCGGGGGCGCCGGGGCCGGCCATGACGTTGAGCGGGAGCGGAGTGCGGTTGGCGAGTTCGGCCAGGATGTTCAGGTCGAGCAGGCCGGGGACGAACAGGCCGTCGGCTCCGGCTTCGGCGTAGGCGGCGGCGCGGCTGGCGACATCGTCCAGGCGTCCGGCTTCTTCTCCGATGCCGAACAGGAACACATCGGTACGGGCGTTGATCACCAGGTCCGGCACTCCGGCCTCCTGCGCTGCCTGACGGGCGGCACGGATCCGGGCGGACTGAGCGTCGGCGTCGTGCAGAGGTCCTCCCGGTGCGAGGGAATCCTCCAGGTTGATTCCGACGGCGCCGGCCTCGATTACCGCGCGCACCGTCGCGGCGACGTCCTCGGGTGCCGGGCCGTACCCGCCTTCGATGTCGGCGGTCACCGGAATCTCGACACTGCGCACGATTCGCCCGATCGCGGTCACGGCTTGCGCCCGGGACAGGTTCTGTCCGTCGGGATATCCCAGCGCCCACGAGACGCCCGCACTGGTGGTGGCGATGGCCCGGACGCCTGCGGCGGCGATCACCGCGGCGCTGCCGGCATCCCAGGCATTGGGCAGCACGAGGACATCGTCCTCGTAGAGGGCCCGCAGGGTGGCGGCTTTGGCGCGCTGCTGATCCGTACTCATGGTGCTGCTCCTTCGTTGGTGTGTCTGCGAGGTTCGGCTCGCAGACGGACTGGCTGCTGTGGTTCTATGACCGCACCAAGTCCCACCGGCGGCGGTGGTGGTGGTGCTCGATGGAAACGTGCGGCAATCGCACCAAGGTCCGCGCGCGCCGCTCCCGCGCCGCTTCTCGATCCTCGGCTGCCTCTTGAGATCGGCCATCACCCGGTGCGCCGGACGAACTCTGCGCGGTGGGGTTGCTGTCGCGACAAGGCATCCGGGGCTACCCGTGTGACGGGCAGGCGCCCGGCGGTCACTCCGGCTTTCGTCGCGGCTGGCGGTCGCAGGAGCGCGCGGGGATTGTGCGAGCTCAGCCGTCGGTGCTTCTGGTGATTTCGGCCCACTTCTCCAGGTCGGTCATGCGCGCCTGCAGTGCGCTCAGCATTGCCTCGGCACCGGAGCCGCCCAGCGCCAGACGCCTTGGCGGATTGTCGCGGCCGACGATGGAGCGGATGCCGGCGGCGACTCCTTCCACACTGGCGAAGGCTGACGGGGGCAACTCGCCGATGGCCTTCTGGGTGGCACGGACGGTCTGGTCGTAGTCCTCATGGGTACGGGTGGCCGCGTCGAGATTGCCGAGGAAGGGCGTAGCGGTCAGGGCGGGCTGGATCAGCGTGACCTTGATGTTGAGGGGGGCGACCTCAAGGGCGAGCGCGTCGGACAGACCCTCCACGGCATACTTCGTGGCGGCGAGCAGCCCCACGCCGGGGTCGGCGGTCTGCCCGTAGAACGACGAGCCCTGCAGGATATGGCCCGAGCGCTGCCGACGCAGTACGGGCAGTACCGCGCGCAGCACGTTGAGCACGCCGAACACGTTGGTGTCGAAGACGGCCCGCGCCTGGGTGTCCGTGGCTTCCTCGACCGCGCCGAAAAGGCCGTAGCCGGCGTTGTTGGCCACGACATCGATACGGCCGAACCGGTCGACGGCCTGCTCGACCGCGCCGTGGACGGACGCCTCGTCTCGGACGTCCGCCGCGATGGGGAGCAGACGCTCGGCCGGCCCCAGGTCAGCGGGGGCGGCGCCGGCGCGAGACACAGCCGCCACCGACTCTCCGGCTGCCAGGGCCTTGCGGGTGAGTTCGAGACCGATACCGGAGGAGGCGCCGGTGATGAACCAGATACGTGGAGTGTTCACAATCTCTGTCATGAGATGCCCTTAGGTAGATAGCTCGCAACGCAGCAGCTACGGCTGTTGCGGCTCGGGGCCGTCATAGAACGGGTAGTCGGTGTATCCGTGTGCGTCGAAGGCGTAGAAGGTGCTGCGGTCGTAAGGGTTCAGCGGAAGACCGAACTTGATTCGCTTGGGCAGATCCGGGTTGGCGATGAAGTGGCGTCCGAACGCGACCAGGCTGGCGGTGCCGTTGGCGACGCTGTCCTCGGCGGTGTCCGGCTGGAAGCCGCCGGCGGCGATGATGGGCTGGTGGAAGAACTGCCCCAGTTCCTGCGCGGCGACCGGGGCCTGGTCTGCGGCGATGGTTTCGCCGCCTTTTACCCGAGGTTCGATGATGTGCAGGTAGGCGAGTTCGAGCTCGTCGAGTCGCTTTGCGGCGTACTGGAACAGCAGACGCGGCTCGCTGTCTGCCATGCCGTTGAAGGTACTGCTGGGTGAGAGGCGCGCCCCGACGCGGTCTGCCCCCCAGACTGAGATCACCGCTTCGGCAATCTCGGTGAGAAGCCGCGTCCGGTTTTCGAAGGATCCGCCGTAACGGTCGGCGCGCTTATTGCTGTTGTCCTGGAGGAACTGGTCGATGAGATGGCCGTTCGCGGCCATGATCTCGACTCCGTCGAAACCGGCGCTCTTCGCGTTGGCAGCCGCGGTGCGGTACTCACCGATGAGACCGGTGATCTCATGGGTGTGGAGTTCTCGGTGTGGTGAGGGCTGGACGAATCCGCTCGGCGTGACGACGAAGTACTCCGGACTGTTCCAGTAGGTCGGGTCGACGGAAGCCGTGACGGGTTCTTCGCCGGTCACGTCGACATGGGTGGTGCGGCCGGCGTGCCAGAGCTGCATGAACATCCGGCCGCCCTTGGCGTGCACCGCGTCGGTGATCCGCTTCCAGCCCGCCACCTGGCCGCCGTTGTAGATTCCTGGTGCTCCAAAGTATCCGCGGGCGCGGGGAGAGACCGCTGTCGCCTCGGTGAGCAGCAGCCCGCCCTCGGACGTCCGCTGAGTGTAGAACTCCAGCATCAGGTCGCTGGGGGCGCCGCTCGGCCACTGCGCTCGCAGGCGGCTCATCGGCGGAAGCACGATGCGGTGCTTGAGTGCGACAGATCCGATCCGCACCGGTGTGAACAGTTCGGCTGTGTTCATGGTCATGGTTGTCTCCTGGGGACCGTCCGTTCGGGGAATGGCGATCGGCATGCCGTCATACAGCCGATCAGGAGGGGTGTTTCGCAGGCACGATGCCACCCGCAGAAGCGTGCGGGACGGCAGAACGCGACCGCCGCGAGGCCGATGCGTATCGGCGTCTTGCGAGGGGCGCCGGGAAAAAGCAGCCCGCCCCCCGGACTGCCGGCCGTGTGACGGCCGGGACTGGCAACAAAGCCTTCAGGAGAGGCGGCGAAGCCAGCCTGGACGACGCGTCCGTCCGCCAGGCCGTCATCTCGGTCATGGAGGAAGGACGTGAACGCCTGGTAGCGCCTGCGATGGGGTCAGACATAACTCTGTCCTCTTGGATGAGTGACGGCGTGTTGACCGATCCGCGTCCACAGCCTGCTTGTCGATCGCGTCCGGCGTTCGGCGGTGTGCCAATCCACGGCTCGGAAGCGATGCCGGTAAGCGACTGGGCCGTTCAGCCCATTTGTGACCCACCTAACAGCATATGGATTGGGCTGTCAAGCCCAATCTTGGGGAATATGCTCGCGTTATGACAACCGAGCGGGAGGCCGCAGGCCCCAAACTGACCGCCAAGGGGCTGGCGACCAGGGCGCGCATCGTCGAGCGAGCGGCAGAGCTCATCTACGCCCACGGCGTCCGCGGCACGACCAACGAGATGCTGCGGGAGGCGGCAGGCGTCAGCGGTTCGCAGCTCAATCACTACTTCCCGGACAAGGAAAGCCTCGTACTCGCCGTGATCGAGTGGCAGGCGAGACGGATTCTGACCCTGCACACCAGCGAAGCCTTCGCCCATTTCGACACGATCGACGCACTGCGCGACTGGGCTGCGTACTACATCTCCTACGAGCTCGCCTGCCGGGAGGGCTGCACGCTGGGGTCGCTCGCCAGTGAGGTCATGAAGGCCGATCTTGATGTGCGTGAGCATCTCTTCTCCGAGTTCGAGCGCTGGAAGGACGTCTTCCGGGCAGGCCTTGAGCGCATGCGCTCGCGCGGACGGCTCCGCGCTGATGCCGATCCCGCTCAGCTGGCCCATCTCCTGCTGGCCGCTCTTCAGGGGGGTCTGCTGCTCGCTCAAGTGGCGCAGGATGCCGCACCGCTGCGCGATGCGCTGACGGCCGCGATCGACTACGTGCAGACCTTCGAAACGACACAGGATTCGGTCCATCCGTGACTCGGAAGCGTGCAGCGGTGCGGCCGGCTGATACTGCGCTTCGGTCAGTGGTCTTCGCGGAACGCCAGCCGCCGAAGAGGACGGTGAGTGCCGACCGGCCGCCGAGGCGGACCGCGACCATAAATCGCCAGCCTCGCCAGTAGTTGCCGACGAGAGCCGAGCGTGGCCGAGCGGATCAGCCGGCGCAGCGAGGAGGGGCCTGCGGTCTCGTCCTCCTGGAGCGGTGATTCGGGCAGGGAACTGCCCTCAATGCGGAACACGAGCTCTGCGGCTCGATCTGCCGCCCAAGTCGTCGAACTCCCACAGGCGGAAGGCGTGGCCCTTGGTGCCCTCCGTCCACGCGTGCGTCACCAGCGTGGCCTGCCGCCTGCCGGAGAGGAAGTTCTTGGCCTCACATCCGTCGGGCACGGGGAACGCGCGGCGGGGCGCGGATGCGTTGCTCACGTCCCACACCTGCCGATCACAGACCGACCGGCCCCGTAGTCTTCGCACGGTATCCCCGTGTGCTCGGATCAGAACGACTTGCCGGCATCCCGAGCCGTATCGAGAGCGGCAGCCCGGTCCTCATCCCGGTTCGGTGACAGGTAGATCGGCTGGAAGCGGATCTCGGTCATATCATCGACACCGGTGACGTGCAGCCATTCCTTCAAGTACTCCGACTGGAAATCCCGGCTGTAGGAGGCCGGAGCGCCGGGGTAATAGACCGAGCTTGTGTAGACCGCGGTCGCCTTTTTTCCGTGCAGCACGGGCACATATCCGCGGGCTTCCTCGAAGGCGAACGTGATGCCCGGCTGGGTCACGATGTCGATCCACTGCTTGAGCACGTAGGGAATGCTCAGGTTCCACATGGGGACACTGAAGAGATACTTGTCCGCGGATGCGAATTGATCGGCGTACCGCCGTGCCTGCTCCCACGCCTGCTTCTGTTCGACCGTGAGCTCCTCGCCGCCGAAGACGCTCATCTTTGCGCTCGCGCCTTCCGGCCCGAACCTCGGCAGAGGCTCTTCCCAAAGATCCAGCGTCACGATCCGGTCCTCGCGATGCGCCTCCTGGTAGGCATCCAGGAACACCGACGCCAGGGCGCGTGAATCCGAGGCCGCGCCTCGCGGACTGGATGCTACGTACAACAACGTCGACATGCCAACACTCCCGTCTGAATGGAAAATCCATCGAATCTAGGTAGAAACTCACCTTCGCGCGAAGGGGGCAGAACTCGGACGGAAACCGTCTCCCGACTGATCGACACCGATCCGAGAGTCAGATCCTCGTGCGCCATGCTGGCCCATCTGACTTGCCGTCCAGGCCCGACAACCTTTCGACGGTCATGCCTAACCGCGCACGAAGGACTCCAGGTCGAGTGCAGCAAGGAAATCTGCAGCCTTGAAGAGTTCGCCCGGTGTATGTGTACCAGCGGGGACATCCCGGGCCCGCAGAAGACGCTCGGCTGCCTCGCCGATCATCGACGCGGTAGCGGAGTAGCTGTCCTGTCCGCGCGCACTGGCCCTTCGCTGCTCGCCGTCCCGGGTGACGACCGCTTCGACGATGAAGCGCTGGGCTGAACGTCCCCTGGCATCGATTCCCTCCGGAGGAGGAGTCGACGGGTCGCGGGCATCGTCCAAGGCGACCTGGCTGAGATAGTTGTGGATTTCGGAAGCCTTGAGGTGCCGCGAGATGAGAATGATTTCACTGAACGGCATCTCTTCCAGAATCTGCTCGCCGAACGGCTCTTCGAAGCTCCATCGCTTCCGCACGGAACTCGACGCGGGCACCAGCTGCCCACCAGCGATGACCTGCCTCCCGACGGTGTTCATGGTGTTCCGGGAGCCGATGGTCGGATGCCAGCTGTCGAGGCCGATCAAGATGTCGACGGCATCCGCACTATCCCATTCTCCGAGAGCGGCCACCGTCAGCAGGTCCGCGAACCCGCCGTAGAACGCCATGGCCGGGACGACGGCGACATTTTCTCGGCGAGCGGGCTTGTCGAAGAATTCCAGGATCTCTTGCGCTGCCTTCTGCTCGGCGCAAATATCCATGTAATGGGCTCCAGCTCGTATGGCCGCCGTCGCAACCGCGTGCGCTGTGTTCGCGAAAGGTCCAGCACAGTTGATGACCAGCTGAGCGCCCCGAACGGCCCTGTCGAGTGCTGCCGGATCATCGACAATTGCCTGGCGGGAAATGATATTCGGGGATCCGAAATCCGCTGCCGCAAGCGCCTGCGAGTTACGGGCAACCGGAATGGGCGTCAGACCGCGGTTCAACAGCTCCGCAACGACGAATTTGCCAGTGTGTCCGGTGGCCCCGAATACTGCGATGACCGGTTCGCTTATCTGATTCATGCTCTTGCACTTCCTTTGGATCCGCCCGCCTGCGTCTCAGGCGGGTGATTTCTTGTTTACCTTCGAAGCTCACGCCGATGAAGGGATATAGCGCACGTGTTCACCGACCCGTCAGCCGTTTGTTATCGTCAGCGGAAAGAAGGATCCGGCCGCTATGGATGCGTTACTGACGCACGTAATATCGAGCAGCTTGCTGATAACGTGATTGCTCCGGAGACTTCCACGTCGAATCCTTGCGGCCAGAAGATACTGAGAATTCCATCTTCAGGTCCGATACACACGTCCTGATGTCTGACTCTGCCTTTCTGGAACCAAGTCGCCCCGGCGGTGAGTGCTTTGCACTCGCTTTCACGCTCAAGGAAATGCCGGAACTTTCCGGATACCACGACGGCATAGTAATCACTCGAATGGATATGTGGTGGCGCTTCAATGCCGCCCGAATACTTCATGAGAAAGCTGGTGGGCTCCGCCTCTCCAGGGTTGCCGAAAAGTCGAGAAATGAAGATTCCTCTGCCGCTTCCATCGAGAGGGCCGACAGCTTCCCACGTTAGGTCCTCCGGACAGGTAACGATCACGCCGCATTCTGTGGTCATATCAACCTCCACGGTCGAATTTATGTTTACGTCCAATTGATGAACGGACGGGATGCGTGACTTGAGGGCCCGCTTCGGCAGCCGGGTTCCGCCCTGCTCGTCGATCACAGCTAGCGTTCGTGGACGTTTGTGACTCACGGTTCAAGAGTGGCACCTTTAAGTAATTGGGCTATATGACCCATTTGTGATCCACTTAACATCATAGATATTGGGCTGTCAAGCCCAATCATGAATCTGCAGCTCCACGGCAGCCGCAACGTCTTCGCCTCGCTGACTCCCATGGCCCCGGGGAGAGGGGGAGAGTCGCCCGTCGGCCGTGGTGGCGCCGGCAGAGGAGAGACCCGAAGGTTGTCGGCCGCGCAACGGGAGGCGATCGGCTACACCAGGGAGTGGTTCGCCTACCAGTGGCTTCGCCGCTACTACCCGGCTGCGAACGAAACCAGCTGAGTCTCGACGAACCGCAGGAAGTTCTTCCCCGGACTCCCTGGGGGGCGACGAGCTCGGGTATGACTTCCGTATCGGTAGCAGCCGTCAGCCCTTGCTGTTCGAAGTCAAAGCCAGTCAGGGCGAGGTAGGCCAGATTGAGCTCGGCGAGAGCGAAGTCCCCACGGCTCAGCGGCACACCGGCAGCGACCGCTGGCGGATCCTCATGGTCACCTCGGTGCCGGAACCCTCTCGGCTCCGAGTGGCGATGCTCCCCAATCCCTTCAGCCCACGAGGCCGCGACCTCTACCAAGAGGAGGGCGGCGCGCTGCGCCTCTCGTATCGCCTGTGAGCCAAGAACTCTGCCAGCCCCTCCACCCGACGTACCCGTGGTGGCACCAGTGCTAGTAGGGCTTGGCCAGGTGTGTATCGGTTCTGGTGTGTTGCGGTGGCAGGTGGGGCAGGCGCCAGTCCAGACCGCGAGGAATAACTGCATGTCGCGGGCGACCTGGTAGAGGCTCAGGCCGACGCCGTCTCTTTTGGGGAGCGGGTGATGCGCTGGAGGGCACAGAAGGCGTAGGCGACGGAGACGAGGGTGACGTGGTGGTGCCAACCCCGCCAGGTGCGGCCCTCGAAGTGGGCCAGGCCCAGGGCCTGTTTCATCTTGCTGTAGTCGTGCTCGATGCGCCAGCGCAGCTTCGCGGTGCGCACCAGGGTGGCCGGCTCTGCCCGTCATCGTCCTGGTACTCGTAGTCTTGGCGGATGCCGACTTCGTCGGTGAACGTGTCGGTGAACGTCTCGCGACGTGTGTATTTCCCGTCGGAGCTCCAGCCGTCATGGCTCGTGATGCGGGTCTCCGTGCGACCCTTGTAGGTCTCGTCGTACTCGTTGAGGAAGTCACTCAGGAACGTCGCCTCGTCGTTTGTCAGGCGCGTGCTGGAGACGTCCAGATGCTCGCCGATGTAGTCGCGGAGCTGCTTCTTCTCGTGTCGATCCACGTGTCCATCCCTGTTCTCGTCCGGTGGCCCGGAAGGCATCCAGACTGATGTTGATCATGCCGGGCTCCAGGTCAAGTAGAGCTCGAACCAGGTGACATTCTCCAAGCACTCGGGGGAGACCGTCAGCAATCCGCGGTAGCGGAATCTGAGGATCTTCCCGACGAGCACCAGGTCTGCCGCTTCACCTCGTGGTTGCGCTGGGTCGCCTCGCCCACCCCTTCCTCGCAGTCGTTGATGCCGACGCGCACACCTGCCGTCCTGCCCACGACACCGGGTTGATCCCACCCACCTGCAACGAGATCCAGCGCTGTTCACGACACCCGTAGTCCGACCCATGCGTGATGCGGCCCCTCGGCTCGACTGTTGGCTTGGCGACGCCGTCATTTGGCCCGAGTGCAGGCCAGCCATTATCGCCGACAAGTCACAGGCCGGACATGAAGATCACGATCTGCGGTTGGAGCACGAGGCTAGGTCAACCAAGGGAGCTTCCTGCCAGCCAAGCTAGTCCGCCCAGGTCACAGACCGACAGCGGACTAACTCCGCTGTCAACGGACAGTTCGCCGGGGGCAGACATGAAAGATCGCGAAAGGACTGGCCAACGGTTGCAGAGGCATGTCAACGTAGAGATCTCCCCGAAAACACCTGGTCAGAGAGGTGATTGCCTATGTCGGTGGTCCCCACCGATCCTGGATTCTCTACAACCGCCGAGGCCCTGCGACTGCACGTCTGGCAGCTCGGCCCTGGCCAGCCCTCACTGGTAACGGACCTGTTCTCGCCCGAGTTGTTCCACCTCGTGGTGGACGATCGCGCGGATGTTCACATCAATAGCAGGGATGGCCGGTTTTATCTCGGATGGTTTCCCTCGGGCCGGCCCGGGACGGACGGCGAGGGATGGAAGCTCTCGGTGACTGGTACAGCTTCGGCCCCCGGATACAGCATCAGCTTCGACACGGAGACCCCCGCTGAGATTGTCGCGATCGCCGTACATCATGTCCTGGCAGGTTCGCGCCCCCTGTGACGGTCTATCTGCCCTGTCCTCACACGGACTCGACTGTCTCCGGTGAGCTGCCGTCGCTGGCCTCCAGGGGCCATGTGGCCTGGACGACGTGATAGTCGCGCTTCGACGCCACCGCGTGCATGGCTGTTTTTTCCACATCTTCGACGCATGTCCGGGCGGGACCACCGGCAGCGCATCGAACTTCTGACGTCTGCCTGGTGGCGGCGAGTACCGTACCGCCACCCCTGCTGCGGGCCCAAGGCCAATTTCGCCCTCGTATATGCCGGGCGGCACCAGTGTCCCCGTGACGCCGTGACCATGGACCGTTCGCCTGCCGGCCGTATCCGGCTAGGTCCCCCTGCGCTCACCCCAAGGAGAGCCATCTTGGAACCACAATCGGAAATCACCGCTGGTGAGTTGATCGACCGACTGTCGGGCTGTGACCGCGATGCGCCGGTCCGGCTGGCCATCAATCCGTTCTTTCCCATGGCCCACCGCCTTGCCCACGTGGTCGCGGCCACTGACGAGGACGGGCGTCCGGTGGTCTTCCTCGCCGAGGGCCAGGAGGAGGACACGCAGCTCGGGTATCTCCCGCCCGACATCGCCGTCGCACTCACCTGGCAGGAGCCGGACGTTGCGCCCCCGCACAGGCGCCGCTCAGCCCGTCGCCGCGACAGCGAATAACCCGCATCCCTGCCCTTCAGGAGGCGCTCCTGTATCCGCACCACCCCCTCGATCCGTCCGCCGCTCGATCCCCTGACCCGGTGTACTGGGTCACCCCCCGTCACCTTGCCGGTGATGACGGCATATTGGCCGACCAGGTCAGCGCCACCCTGGCCAGCCTGGGCTGGACCCGCCTGACCATCATCCGCGGGCGTCAGGAACCAGACCAGGCGGAAGAAGAGCGGCAGGTCCTGCGTAGCACAGTCCTCCACCTCAGCCCCGACCTGCTGGCGTGGGCCCAGTGGACCCTGGCCGACGAACCGTTCCTCCTCGGTGAGCTGCCGGTGGCATGGCAGGTCTCCGCCCGCGGTGACACGGACGGCCCGGTGGCGGAGTGGAACGCGTACTTCAGCACCGGCGTCCCCTACGAGGTCCTCGGAGACTTCCTCTTCGCCCTCGACGCACGCCCCGATCCCGCATCCGGTTACGACGGACCCGAAGCGGTCTTGGCTGCGCTGACCGGACAGGGCTGGGGCCGTGATATCGACCATCCGGACACCACCGCCACCGATCCGGGTTTTGCCTCCAGCTTCACGCTGTGTCTGCTGCCGCCGCTCATCCAGGACTTCGACCCGCGTCCCGACCGGATGGGCTGGCAGGCTTGGGCGGAACCGGTCCTCGGAGCCCCGTACCTGTGGTCCGCCGCGTTCAGCGCCAGCGTCCCGCATGACCTGGTCGCGGCCTTCGCATCGTCACTCGCCTCACCGGTACCGGTCCCGCGCCGGGCGCTGCCCGAGGGCACCGAAGGCAGGCTCATCCTCACCCCGCCGAGCTGAAGGTCACCGGCCAGAATCTACCCGGTGCGACGGCACCGGGTGGGCTCATCTCCCCGAGGGACAGCAGCCAATCCCTGGCCTCCATATGCCCTCCTCCGGATCACGACGACGCAGACGTCTGGCCGCGCGCGGTGGCGACTTTGGCCTCTCGCTAGACCGACGATCAGATTTGACCACCGAGGAAGGGAGACGCTTGCCGCGATTTTGGTGCGGGATCGACTGGTCGGAGGCTTTGAACGATGTGGCCGTGGTCGACGAGCACGACCAGATGGTCGCGCACACCCGTGTGGAAGCGACGGACGAGGGGGTGAGGGAGATCCTCGCACTGCTGCGGGGCCTTCGCTCCAGTCACCGGCACAGTCGCATGCAGGTGCCGGTGGCGATCGAGACGCCGCACGGCCTGCTGGTAGCCGCCCTGCGCGCCAAGGGACAGCCCATCGTCGTCATCAACCCCAGCGCGGTCGCACGCTACCGGGGCCGGATCAGTCCGGCCCGTAAGAAGTCCGACCGGACGGACGCCGTGCTCCTCGCCAACATCCTCCGCACCGACGGCGGTCTCCACCGGGCGATGCCGCGCACGTCGGAACAGGCCGCCGCGATTGCGGTCCTGGCGCGGGCCCAGCGCCGGGCCGTACGCACCCGCCGATATCAAGCCAACCAGGTGCGGAGCCTGCTGCGCGAGTACTACCCGGCGGCGCTGCTCGCGTGGAAGGATCTTCCCGATGGCATCGTCCGCGCCGAGGCACGCGCTCTGCTGGCCCTCGCTCCCACCCCCGGGCAGGCTGCCGCACTGAGTAAGCGGAAGATCGCGGACACGATCTCCGGCGTGGGACGCTCTCGTCTGGTCGACGACCACGCCGAACGGCTCCGGTCGGCTTTCCATCAGCATCACCTGCGTCGGCCGCCACTCATTGAGGCGGCCATGGGAGAGCAGATCCGGACGGCCGTGGGCCTCCTCGACCAGGCGTGCACCGCTGTCGAACAGCTCACCGAGGCCACCACGGACGCCTTCCAGGCCCACCCGCAGGCGCGCGTCTACGCCTCCTTCCCCGGCTGCGGCCCGCTCATCGGCGCCCGGCTGCTCGCGGAAATCGGCGATGACCCCGACCGTTTCACCGTCCGCGGACTACGCGCCTACGCCGGAGCCGCACCCTTGACCTGGGAGAGCAGCAGCAGCCGCGTGGTAACCCACCGGCGCATCGCCAACTCGAATCTCAAAGCAGTCGGCCACATCTGGGCATTCACGAGTCTGACCCGGTCACCAGGCTGCCGCGCCCACTACGACCGCCGCCGCGAGCAGGGCGACCGCTACGCCGCGGCGTTGCGGAACCTGTATGGGCGACTGCTGTCCAGCCTGCACTTCTGCCTCAAGAACGCCACTCGGTACCGGGAAGAGGCCGCGTTCCCGCAGAGGTAGTGCACGGGGCGGGCATGATGGCGGCCGGGAACACACCCAGGAACAACCCGGGCCTTCGAGCCCTTACGCGGGAACGGTGCCCGGCCGCTCTCCGCCCGCCCCGCGCCGTGAACCGCGCAAGGCCCGCCCTTTCATTGGCGCCTTCCAGTGGTCGTTGCAACACGTGGTCGGTTGTTCAGGCCGCGAGCAGTTTAAGCAGACGCTCGGCTGGGGTTTCCCGGCCGAGCGTTTTGCGTGGGCGGCTGTTGAGTTCGGCAGCTACCGCGTCCAGGTTCTCGCGGGTGTGGACGGACAGGTCGGTGCCCTTGGGGAAGTACCGCCGCAGCAGCCCGTTGGTGTTCTCGTTCGAGCCGCGCTGCCAGGGACTGGCCGGGTCACAGAAGTAGACCGGGATGTCGGTGGCGAGGGTGAACTCCCGGTGCAGCCCCATCTCGCTGCCCTGGTCCCAGGTCAACGACCGCTTCAGGTGGGTCGGCAAGGTCTGCGCGGTCTCCACCAGAGCATCGCGGACCAGCTCGGGGCCCCGGCCGTCGGGCAGGTGCAGGAGCATCACATAGCGGGTGGAACGTTCGACCAGGGTGCCGATGGCGGAACCACTGTCCTTGCCGATGATCAGGTCACCCTCCCAGTGGCCGGGCACCGCCCTGTCGGAAGCCTCCGCCGGGCGCTCGCTGATCATCACCATCGGGTCGCGGTAGCGGGGCTGACGCTGCTGGGCCTGTCGGCGAGGCTTGCGCCGGGTGCGGCCGGTGCGCAGGGCGCGGGCCGGCTCACGGCGGAGTTCGCCGCGGCCCTGGACGTAGAGGGCTTGGTAGATCGTCTCGTGGACCACGTGCATCTCCGGCCGGTCGGGGAAGCGGGCCCGCAGGGCCTGGCAGATCTGCTCCGGGCTCCAACGCAGGTCCAGATGTTCTTGGATGAAGTCCCGTAGCTCGGGGTTCTGGCCGATTCTCCTCGGCTTCGGACGGGGCCGACGAGCATCCGCGCGGGTCTGGGCGGCGTGTGGGCGGTAATGCCGGGCGCCGCGGGGATCGACGGTGCAGTTGCGGCGGATCTCCCGGCTGACCGTCGATGGACTGCGGCCCAGCTCGGCGGCTATCGCCCGGACTGTGGCCTTCTCCCGCAGCCGGTCAGCGATGTAGATCCGGTCGTCCTCATCCAGGTACCGGGACGGACCGGAAGACGGCATCACCGGTCGAACCGGTGATGCCGCCGTGTCCCTGCCGGACGCATTGCGTCCGTTCCGCCACCGCCTGCCGGTCTTCGGGTTGATCCCGACGATCCGGCAGGCTTCCCCGTTGGTCATCCCCTGCTGCATGAGCTGGAAGTATGCCGCTCGCTCCGCAGCAAGCTTCACGGGTCCTCGCGGCGTACGGTCCCCACGGATCTCGAAGTCCATCGCATCCCCTGAGTTGGGGTGTTGCGACGACCACTAGAACGGAAGATTTGAGGGGACGGGCCTTGCGTCATGCCGGTGCCTGCGTCGTGCTGTCCTCGGCCCGGGCAGGTGTCTGCCCCGCCGTTTCGTGAGGCATGGCGAGGGTGGACGGCACCATGTCAGTTCGCGGACCGGGCCTTGGCCAGCGCCTTGTCGATATGGGTGTCCACCAGGCCGGGGGATCCGGCGACCAGGACAACGGTGGTGCCGGTACGGATGGCTGTCTGCTTGACGATGGTGGTGCGTCCGCCGACGGTGTAGGTCATCTGCAGACTCCATTGCTCGTCACCGAGCTGGGGTGCAGCCGCCCGCTGGGTGGCTATGTCGACCGGCGTGCTGCCGGCCACGACCTGATAGGAGGGGCACGACGTCAGGGCGTCGAAGATCCGGTCGGTGCCCTGGGACAGCTTCGACTCGGTGTCGCTGTAGAGCTCCTCGGAGACCTCGGATTCGCTGGTGCCCGCGTAGAGGAAGGCGGCCTTCGCGCGGCGCGGGAAGTTGAGGGATCCGCCGGCCGCGGCGTCGCCGCCGAGCTGTTCCAGCGCGGGGCAGCCGGTGACCGTCACGTCGTCGTGGAGCGACGGGGTCTGCGGCTTGAGGGTGTAGCCCTCACCCAGGTCTCTCTCGATCAGCAGACGTTTCTGCAGCGCGGCCGAGGACAAGGGTTCGCTGGGCGTCGCGTGGCTCGTCGTGTTCTTCTGCCGGGTGGCGGCCGGGGAGGAGGATCCGGGCGTGGCCGAGGGGCTGTTCGAGCAGCCAGGCAGGGTCAGGAGGGTGAGGGCGGTCAGGCCGAGGACGGCGGCGGAAGTGGTGCGAAGGAACATACGAACCCCTGGGGGTGAGACGGGCCGTGATGTGTCTGCGGGGCGGTTGTTTGGGGTCAGTGGCCGAAGGAGTCGAGGCCGTCTTCGAGGGTGGCGTGCCAGTGGGTCATCGGGCCCGAATTGCGGTTGAACCAGGCTGTGTCCAGGCGGTGTTCGAGCGTCTCATGGCCGGCGCGGCAGCGAAGCCATACCTCCTCCCGGATGCTGATGATGATCCAGTCCCGGTACGTGCCGCACTGGGGGCAGGCCGTGACCTCCCCGTCGATGATCAGTGGCTTGTCCCAGGGCATCAGCATTCCGGTCAGCTCCTCACGGCGCGGCGTCCGCAGGTCTGGCGGCAGGAAGTCGTCCACCACCGGCTCGCCGGGCGGTGCCAGGGTGGGCGGGCAATCCGGCAATGGCCAAGCGGGGAGCGCTCTCAATTGTTCGTCCCAGGCCCGCTCCCTCTCTTGGAATTCCCGGGCCTCTCGGCGCTTTCGGCTGATGAACATGCCCTGTCCCCTCCGTCGTCGTGCAGGCCATCACGACATTGCCGGATCGCGGTGACCACTTTCAACTCGTAAATCTCACACTCAACGGGCCTTGTGGGGCTGATTCTTCTGGTCTGCGGGAAGAGGGGCAGGGCGCGACGGGAGTCGCGTGCTGGTGCCGCTTTCGACCTTCGGCGTGGTGGAGGCGTCGGCCGGGAGATGGGCCGTGCGTCGTAGGCGCCATACCAGCACGTCGCTGACCGCTTCCGCTGTGTCCAGTTCCCGCCGCGCCGCTGCTGCAGTCAGCAGCGTGGCCGGTTCGTGGCCGGCGGCTTCTGCGTCAGCGAGGGTGGCGGCCAGGGCGTGCCAGCCCGGTTCGGCGAGGATCCGCTCCGCCAGCTCTGGCACCGCTTGGCGCAGGGTGGTGACGTGTCTGAGCATTCGGGGCTGAGAGAGCTGGCGGCCCCGGTCGTGCAGGGCGGTCATCGGCCGTTGGGCTGCTGCCTGGTAGGCGACACGCAGGTGTTCGGCTGCCTGCCGGGCGGCAGCGGCCTGTTGGGCGTGCTCTTTCTTCCCGTGCCAGTGGGCGGACGCCACGACAAGGAAGACGATCATGTCGATTAGCATCGCTGTCGTGGCGCCGTCCTCTCCCCGGCCGAGTGCCGGACCGCCGTGGACAAGATCGCGGGCGGCCTGACGCAGCGCCCGGTCATGACCGCGCTCCGCTCGTATGTGGGAGCGGGTGGCCCGTTCGAACGCGAACGCGGCCTCGCGCAGTTCGCGTCTCGTGTGGGCTGCGGAGGTTTTGGCGAGAGCGTCCAGCACCTCCCCGGCCGCCGCGATCTGCGCGGTGGCCTGTGCGTCGTCACCGTGGTCGACGACCAGCACCGCCTGCCAGACCGCGGTTGTCGCTCGCCGTCGCGCCGTTGCCGGTCCCGACGGCCGCTGTGCCTGGCCAGTGGAGGCGTCTCCGCTCTGGGCCGTGGTGGGGTCGTTGCCGGACCAGCGTTCACGGATGCGGGGCAGGGAGAGGTCGGGGGCGAGCTTGGACCCGGAGTAGAAGACCGGCTCGCCGTCCTTGTTGCGGTCGTCGGGCAGTGCGACGGTGTAGCCCAGCAGGTCACCGGAGGGTGCGACCCGTGTCCGGACGAGGAGCCCGGCGGCCCGGAGCCGGTCGAAGAACTCGCGTTGGTCCTGGGCTCCGGCCACCGCGCGGCGCACGGTTTCCCGCAGTTCCTCGCGCGGTGTCCGTTCCCTCTTCTTGCGTGTGGCCTTGTGCCGTTCGGCGCTGGTGGGCCGTTGCGCGGCGGTGCCGTCTCCGCGGTTGAGGCGGCGCAGCCCCAGCTCGGCTTCGAGGAGGCGTGCCTCCGCCTGGACGCGGGGAGCATCGTGGTCGAGGTCGGGCTTGTAGCCGTCCTCGCGGACGAGGGTGGCGATGATGTGGATGTGGTCGTCGGCGTGCCGGACGGCCGCCCACCGGCAGCCCGCACCCTGGTCCGGGTCGTCGATCCCCGCGGCGGCGACCATGCGGCGGGCGATGTCTCCCCACTCCTCGTCCGTCAGGATGCGGTCCTCTGCGGCGTTGCGGACGGACAGGTGCCAGACGTGTTTCCTCGGCCGCTCCGAGGCGTCGATGTTCTTCAGGGGTTGGTCGAGGAGCTGCTGGAGTTGCTTCAGGGTGGCGGTCTTGTCACGGCCGGGGTCAGGGGCGTTGTTGTCCCAGGACGAGACGAGGTGCGGGTCGGTGTGCTCCTCGTACTTGCCCGGCCCGTACAGGTAGTACAGGAGGCCGATGGTGCGCTGTCCACGCTCGTGGATCCGGGGGATCATGCTGCTGTCCTCGACCGAATTGATCAATTGATGTGGTCAGCGGGAAGGGTGCGTTCCAGGTCCTCGTGGTGGGAATGCACCACGGATGAACTGGATATCGCCGCTTGCCGCGCTCGTGGGAGTTCTGCTCGGGGCCGGCGCGACGGCGCTGGCCGATCATCGGCGGTGGCGCCAGGAGTCGGTCACGCGTCTGCTGGAACTGCGTACGGTTCTGTATGTCGAGTACTTGGTCGCGATGGAGAAGACGGGGAGAGACCTCCTCCGCGTGCTGGAAACTACGGCGGCCGAGGAACGCGGGAGAGCGGCAGACGCGGCTTTCGCCGGCTTCAATCTCGGCGGCACATGGCAGCAGATCCGCATCGTGGCCTCGACCGACGTGGTCCAGGCTGCCGACAGCGTCTTTCGCTCTCTGAAACGTGCGCGCGACTACGTGGCCACCGCGGACCAACGAGACACCCGGGGACTACGCGCCATGAAGGACGAGGTCGGGGCACTGCGAGACCAGTTCCAGCAGACCGTGCGAAGCGACGTCCGCGGCCTGCTGGCCGGCAGTGCCTCGTGGTCGGCGTGAGTTGCGCGATCACCGCTGCTCAAGCAGCCGGTCGGTGGCCGCCTGGACGCGCGACACGGCACGCTGGACCGCGGCAGCGACTGCGTCGATCTCCGCTGGTCGTCCGCCGCTGTTGATCGCACGGGCTACCTGGTTGAGGTTGTTGCCAACCTGCCCGAGATGCCGGCGGGCCGCGAACAGTTCGCTGACCAGCTCTCGATGGCCGGCAACGGCGGCGGCCGTGTTGTCGAGGTCGTGCGCGGCGACGAGGCCGCTGCGGGCGAGAAAGGCGGGCAGGCTTGTTCGTGTCGCGGTGGCGGCAGCGGTGAGCACTGTCTTCTCGGCGTCATTGAGACGGACGTAAATCACGTGCACGCGCTTGTCGGCGCCGGACTTCGGCGAGCGCTTACGCACGGTCTTCTTGACGTCGCGGCGCTTGCGTCGCGACGGCTGCTTCTCCGGCTGCGATCCGCCCCCGGTCGCTGCCTCCCGGACCTGCGCCCCCCGGCGCAGGTCCGGTCCCGCCACCTTGGGGGCGGGTTGCGCCGAGGCCGTCTTCCCCAACGGGGAAGACGGTCTTGGCGGATAACTTGCTCCTTCTGGGGTCGCGTTGGGGCCTTGGCCTTCCGGCTCGTGGGCGGGGGCGTTCCGGTTCGTCATCGGATGTAAGTCCTTGTGGTGTGGGTGCGATGCCGGACCTCGTCATCCAGGCCGGCTTTCGTGGCAGAGGTGACGTGTGCGAGTGCAGAAGGGGGCGGTGGCCCGGCGTACGCTGGGCCACCGCTCGGGCAAGGCCGGTCATGGGGTGGTGGTGCTCGGGCTGGGTCAGCCGCATTCGCGGCAGCGCTCGAAGTGCGTGCTCAGGGCTCTGGCTTTGGCCCGCTTTGTACCGTGCGCCTTGTTCGCGCTGGCCTTCGCGCGCGGTGTGCCGGGATCGCGGTCCGCGTAGTTGCGCAGGTACTGGAACTCGCGCTCGTATTCAGCGGCGATGCGGGCGAATCGCCGGCAGGTTTTCATCGGGTGCTGCTCCTCTTGGCGTTGCTGCCGCTTTCGCTGCGCAGGCGGCGCAGGACAGGGGTGAGGTTCTCGTTGCGGATGGATATCTGCTGATCGCGCATGATCTGCCGCAGCTGCACACGCGTGATGGCCTCGTTCCCGCTCCGTGCCAGCACCGCCGGCACATGAGGGCGGATCCGGGCGACGATCTCGTCCTCCGAGAACCGCGCCCGAGACGGGGACGGCGAGACCCCAGCCATCGGGGACCGGTCCCCGGTCCCCTCGGCGCGGCGCCCGGACTGCCTTGTCCGGGGGACGTCCTTATTCGGGACCGTCCCGGGGACCGTGCCAGCCTGGTCCCGGTCCCCACCATTGGGAACCGTGCCCGCTCGGGGACCGTCCCCGTCCACGTAAGCCCGGTCCCGGTCCCCACCGTCGGGACGCGGGACGCGGGGACCGTCCCCGCTGCCGTCGGTCACCGGGACCGTGTCCGCCGGTTCGTCCGTTCCGTTGTCGGGGACCGAGGAATCGGCGACCGTGGCGAGACGGTGCGGGCGGGCTGCGGAGACAACTGCCGTCTCTGCGCCTTCCATCATGGTCCCGTTGTTGGTCCCGCCTTCACGGTCGGCGAGTTCAGCCCTCCGCGCCGGGGAGGGCGAGTGCCCCTGATTGTGGCTGAGGGAGGCGGGATCCGGGTCCCTGCCGGCCGGGAAACCTGTCGCGAGAGCCGGTCCCGGGCGCCTCTCCGAGGGACGGTCCCCGTGCCGGGCCTGGTCCCGTGGGGAGCCGGGACCAGGCTGAGAGTGCGGGGGACTGGGGACCGTTGTGGCGCGGTCTCCGGTTGGTCCCGCCTCTGTCCCCGTGAGGATCGGGGGACGGTGCCGGGTGATGAGGATGTAGAGATGGACGGCGCCGGCGAGGGCCAGCGGGGCGAGGGTGGACAGGATCGCGACGACGGTGTCGCCCAGGCGCAGACCGCCCGGGGTGGTCTGCTGGTTGAGGCGGACTGCGTGGAGGGAGTTGGCCCAGATGCTGGCGGTGGTCGCGGTCCCGAAGAGCATCCAGACGTAGGCGCGGGCCCGCAGGGGCGCCGCGGAGAGGACGAGCAGGGCGCGGACACCGTAGGCGATGAAGCCGTCGATTACGAGAGGGAAAAGGTAGGTGAGGAGTCCGCGGACGTGGATGGCGACGGCCATTTGCTGCAGGGCGTCGTAACTCAGGGCGCAGCCGGCGGAGCCGAGGGCGATGATGGCCAGGCGATCCCAGTTTCCGATCGGGGCGACGGCGACAGGCGTGGGGCTGGGGTGGGTCATGCGGCCCTTCCGAGCTCGTCGATCAGCTCCTTGGTATGCACGTGGCGTTCGACAGGGGACGGGGCGCCGGTTCTGTCGTCCTCCTCCTCGTCCGTCCCTTCCTCGTCGTCCTCTTGTTCTTCGGTGTAGTTCTCCTCGTCGCCGTTGTTCTGGTCGTCGTAGAGGTCCCACCATCGGTCGCGGTCACGGATGTCGTGGGCGGCCTCGCGGAGCCGGTCACGCATCCAGTCCAGGTCGCTCTGGAGCAGGTAGGCCAGGTGCTCGGCACTCCAGCCGCGCAGGTAGGCGTGACGGATGACGGTGTCGCGCTCGGGCTTGCTCAGCTGCACGTCACGGCCGGCGAGGGCGGCACGTACCCGGGCATAGTCGAGGCGCGCGCTGATCTTGGCGTGCCAGGGGCGGCGCTCGGCTTCGGTCAGACCGCCCCACAGACCAGTGCGGATCTCGTTGTCCAGGGCGTAGTTGAAGCAGTCCCGCTTGACGGGGCACTTGCCGCAGAGCTTCTTCGCCTGGGCGATCACTTTGTGGTTGCGGGATCTGGGAAAGAACAGCCGGTCGGCGTCGGCGGCCTCCATGCCGTAGCAGCGACCGCGGACTTGCCAGCTGTGGTCGGCGATCCCGCGCAGGGCCGAGAGCGGTGAAGCGTTGGTGGTGATGTAGCGCATGGGTGTCTCCGGTGCCTCGCGGGCCGGTGGAGGGTCACACGGCGGGAGGCAGGACAGGGGCGCGGCAGCGGGTGCCGTCCCGAGGAAAGCGGGGGAGAGGCGAAGGGGACCGGGGTTCAGCGGCGCGGGTAGCGGCGGTCGGGGCCGGAGAACTCGACGGATGTGCACATGCCGGACAAGCGGGAGAGCACGCGGTCGCCGACCTTGTCACGCAGCACTACGGGCTGTGTTTTCACATCGGCGGTGCGGACCGGCAGCAGATTGCTGGTAATGATCGTCGGGAGCCGGTTCTCCGCCCGCCAGTTCACGAGCCGGAAGTTCAGCTCCTCGGTCCACTCGGTCGCCCTGGCGGCGCCGAGATCGTCCAGGAACAGCAACGGCACCCGCGCGATGCGGCGGAGCAGGAACTCCGGATCCGTCCCCGGACGGGGGCGCGTCTCGGCGTACAGGTCCGCCAGCGTCGTGGCGTGCCACCGCACCCCGCACCCCGCGCGGATCAGTGCCCTGATGGCCCCGTACGCCTGGTGCGTTTTACCGGTACCGGTCGGGCCCCACAGCAGGAGCGAGGGGCCGTGGGCGATCTGCCGCCGGCCCGAGCCGCCCCAGTTCGGATACAGCCCGCCGGAGTTCGGCGCGACCGCCGCATCCACGATGGTCCGCACCCACGTGAGGACGTCCGGGTGGTCCGCCACCGCGTCCCGGTAGTCGAAGGGGATACGTTTCTGCGCCGTCTCCAGGGCCGGTATCGGCTCCGGGGCGTCGGCAGGTGCCGGCCCTTCGGTGGTGATGCCACGAGCCGCGAGGCGGGCTTCGAGGCGGGCGCGGAGCCGGTCGGAGACCACGGGCTGGGGATCGGCGAGGTGGGCGCGGGTCACAGGCCGCCTCCGAACGTGGTCGGCTCGGGCGTCGTGTTGAGGTACGGGGTGTAGGCGGATCCGCTGCTGGCCCACAGGCCCCCGCCGGAGGCGCTCGACGGAGGTGACGCGCTGTGCGGCGAGGCGTTGACAACCTCATTCACCAGGCTGGGCAACACGCTCGGGTGCAGACCTTTGCTCCGCAGGCGGTCGAGCGCCGTGCGGATGTCGCCCGGCTCGAAGTCCTCGGCCAGGAGGGTTTTGATCTCCCGTCCCAGGTGCCCGAGCGTGCTGCTGGGCGGGCGGCGGTGGCAGCCGCTCGCGTACTCGGCCACCAGTTGCTTCGCGGAGACGGTCTCGGATGCGGCGTCAGGGGCGGGCGCCCCGCGCCCCGTAGGTACAGATCCAGGATCCAAGATCCTAGATCCAGTACCCGAGCCCTCGCGAGGACCTGTCGAGGACTCACCGAAAGCGCCCTGACCTGCGACGTTGCCAAGAGATATGGATGCTGCGGCTTTCGCGTCGGATGAGAGGGCTGGACGGGTGACGCCCGAATCGGCGGGCGCTATCTCCGGGCTCGACTCACGGAAGGTATCCGGTGAAACCGTCGTATCGAGGTCTCGGACAGGGCTCGGGGAGACTTCACCGAGACTCTTCTGGGAAATCGCGACAGGGGCATCAACGGGCCGGGCAGGGCAGCGCCGTTCCTTGCACTTGCCGCACCTCTCCGCTTCCTCGTGCCGCGGGCACCGGGGCGCTCGCGGCGCGGAGGCATTGTCGATCTTCTGGTGCCGCTTCCACGTCACGATGTGCAGCCAGTTCCGGCCGTCGCAGCCGGTGAACCGGCAGATCAGTCCCGCCGTGGCCAGCTCCTCGAGGTCGCGGGCGACATGGGTGGGGGTGTGCTCGGGGCGAAGGGCCCACAGGCGTCCGGCGATGATCGCCGGGTGGTCCCGGTGCCGGCCCGCGTCATCCGCCTGAGTCATCAGGCCGATGAACGTCAGCATCGCGGTCACCGAGCATTCGGCCAGAGCTTCCGACTCGAACATCTCCGGCTTAATAGTGCGGATACGCGCCATCAGACATCAGCCCCGTCCCGGCCGCCGCGGTCAGGGCCCGGAACCAACTGCTCGCGGGCAGGTGCAGAAGGGGCGGAGGCTGCCGCGCCGGCCGGGATGCCCGGCCTTTTGCGCATGGCAGTCGTCATGCAACACTCTCCTCTGAAGTGAAGTCGCACCGGTGTGCCCCGTCACAAGGGCCGATGCGGCGTGAGTGAAGCTCCAGCCCATGCGTGGGCGAGAGAGTCATATGCCGGTCGGCGTCTGAGAGTTGGCCCTCTCAGACGCCGCCGCTATTTCGCAGCCTTAACCCGGCCGCTGGTTGCACGCGGTCCACATCTCACTCCTCTTTTCTGGCCCCGGGCGGACTGCCCGGCTGGCGACGACGAACATAAGCGCAACCTCCTGTCAAGATCCAGACTTAGCTCTTGCACTCTCCACAAGTCGTTCCACACAGTGCCGCCCAGCCGAGCGGAGACAACCGCCGGTCAAGCGACCGGCTGGCGTCCCCTTAATTCACAGCACCCGGATCACGACCGCGGCCACGCCAGGAGCACCCCAGCGGACGACGGCGAGCCCTGGTAACAAACCACCGACCACGGGGTGACCAGCCGTAGCGATTTAAGCCGCGCGGCCGAGAATCGTCAACGCGAGGCAAAACTTCTCTACGCGCGTAGTTTCAGCGCATAACGGGGGCCCGAAGTTGTTTACCTGTACCAATCAACTCGCCTTCCCCGATGCATAATTGACTGAGCGCCAGGTCGATTACCGGGCGCGAATCGAGCCAGGGAAGACCGGACTGCCGGCCACGGAAAATGGCGACCCGCAAAGAATTGCGTGTTTCCTGACATGCAAAAAATTGCGGCCCGGAATGACTGTTTCACTCCGAAAGCTTGCGATTGTCCCGCCCAGTTGAGGTCAAATGTCCACCCACGGTCGCTGGAGCCACTTTGCCATCGGCACTATGAACATTTCACAGTGATCGTGACGAGGAAACCTATTGCCGGGAACGCTTTCCGATCTCGTATGGTTTTCCCAGGAGGAAGCCGGAGGCGGCCTCCGCGATATGAAGACATCTCTCTTAATCACCGCAACGAGTCGCGCACCCGTCGCGTGACAGACAGACAGAGCGAGGACGCAATGGAGCTGGAGGGCACGACCCCGGACCCCGGGCATCTGATGGGGCTCGCGGGACTGCTCCGCGCGTGGCGCACAGCCGCCGGCGCGCGTAGGGGCACTCCCTTGACGCAACCGATGGTCGCCGAGGCGCTGGGCAGGTCCGTACGCTGGTACCAGGACCTGGAAAGCGGCGCCACCATGCGTCTGGACCGGGCTCAGTGCGATGCCTTGGCCGACGTACTCGAACTGGGGCGAGATGAGCGCTCCGCTCTGGTCCTCTACAGCATCGGGGGCGCAATGAATATCTCGTCGCCGCCGGAGATAGGCGTGCAGCGCGCCCTGCAGTTGCTCATCGACAAGCAGATGCCGAGCCCTACCTACCTGACCGATGGACTGTGGAACATCCGCGGTTTCAATCAGGCCATGGCCGACTGGTGGCCCTGGGTCCTGGAGCCGGGCGCCAATCTCATCAAGTGGGCGCTCCTCCACCCCGACGCCCGCGTCCAATACCACGACTGGCCACAGCACGCGGCAGCCTACGTACGGCTGTTGAAATTCGCCCTGGCCAGCCGCGGCGATGACAGAGCAGAACTCGTCCAGCTCATCAGCGACGTGTGTGCCGACAGCAACGTCCGCAGCATCTGGGAGTCGAGCAGCGAAGTCAGCGAGAGCCGCGACGGCCACCACTTCCGCATGTCACTGCCGGCCCGCAACTGGATCCCCGTCGAAGTCGTCAGCCACGTCCTCTACCCGGCGAGCCTCCCCGACCACCGGCTCGTCGTGATCACATGGCTCCAGACCGGCGACGAGGAAGACGACGTCCCCACCGACGCACTCGCGGTCTCCTGGACGCTGCCGGCCCAGCAGCCAGCTCCTGTACTGGCCGGAGCCTACAAAGACGCGCAGCGCCGCATGGTCCACAGCCTCACCGGACGACGGTCCGTCGCCTCCGCACGGGACGCCGCTTACCTGGCCGGCGACGATGCGATCGACCTCCCGGAACTGAGCAGGCTTATCGGAGGCGGATGCCGGCTCACTCTCTCCCCCTTGAACCGATCTGTCATCTGGGCCACGCCGGAACCCGACGGTGAATGGGCCATTGTCGAGATCAACGCCAACACGCTTGCTCTCCGCCTCCCCCACGCGGCAGAACGCAGCGAAACCGTGGAGGAGTACAAGATCCTTACTCGCGCAATCCTGCCCTCCGACCCCCGCCACGCCGTCAGACAAATCCAGAGCCTGCGATCGCAAATGCGCCACCGGATGGGCGTCCTGGACTCCATCCACCATGAACTGTGGCAGGCCGACCACAGCCTTCCCCCCTGCGAAGCCGCCGCCGTCCCCCGGATCGCTTCCTAAAGGCCAGCCGGGTAACCAGCCACCGCCGCATAATCTCCACAACGGCCCTGCGCTGCGACCGTCAACGGCGGCAGCGCAGGGCCGTTACGGGTATGCAGGCTGAAGGCCGCTATCTCCTCCGGGGCGATTTGCCGGAGCTGGGCGGTCAGGCTCAATGGACCCGCCCGGGTTAGGCGTTGGCGCTGTTGCGGCGGGGCATCGATATTTCACACGTCACAAAGAACGGGTGATGAAACTTCGTCACCAACCGCGCAACGCATGCCCACAGGGCAAGTTGAGCGCCGCAGTCAGCGTTTATGCATCATCCGCAGCGAAAGGCGTACATGTTGAGCCGCTCGATACTCGTGACTGGTGGCAACCGGGGCATTGGCCTTGCCATTGCCCATAGCCTTGCGGCTGCCGGTGATCGAGTTGCCATCACGTATCGGTCGGGAGAGCCTCCCCAGGGCTTCCTCGCCGTAAGATGTGATGTCCGGGATCCCGGACAAATCGAGAGCGCATACGAAGAGATAGAAGCAAAGAACGGCCAGGTACAGGTCCTGGTGGCCAATGCAGGCATCACCAAGGACATGCCGCTGGTACGGATGTCGGAGGAGGACTTCACCTCAGTACTGGACGTCAACCTCACCGGCACCTTCCGGGTCGTCAGACGTGTGGTTGGCGGGATGCTTTCGGCGCGGGACGGTCGGATCGTACTCATTTCTTCGGTGGTGGGCCTGCATGGGGCATCGGGGCTGGCCAACTACGCTGCGTCGAAGGCGGCTCTCCTCGGTTTCGCCCGATCGGTGGCCCGAGAAGCCGGTCCGCACGGCATCACCTGCAATGCAGTAGCTCCTGGCTACGTTGATACGGACATGATGAGTAAGATCAGTCCGGCCCAGCGTGAAAAACTCCTGGCACAGGTTCCGCTCGGCCGGTCCGCTCACCCGCAGGAGATTGCCGCCGTCGTGCGTTTCCTCGCCTCAAAAGGCGCCGCCTATATCAACGGCGCCGTTGTGCCCGTCGACGGCGGCATGGGCATGGGACATTGATCCCACGATTCGCGCACAACCCAGCAGGATTTTCAGCGGAGCCTCCTCGGAGTGAGTCCACGGGCAGCCCGGAGACGCGCCGGAGGCATGGTGCTTCACGCCAGCGTCCCCGCAGCCGTACAGCCAAGACGGCGGCTGAGGCACGGATTCCGGGTCGGGCGAACGTGCCGCCCCGGCGGATTCATCAGGTCGGCCATCGCATGCCGATCTTTGTGAGGTCCTTGATGTACTTCATGGAAAGCTTTCCCTTTTTGAAGTCGGTTCGCTGACGGGAGATCCAGGCACCGAGACGCAATTCCGCCGGCGGCTCGGTGACATATTTGACCGGGATCTTCAAGTGGCGATGGGCTCGATAAAATTCTTTGGCTGCGGCGAAATGCTCAAGCCACAGGGCCTCATTTACGTCCCAGATCATTCCGAGCTTGTCCAGCTCTGATATTTGGTCGACTGTCAGCTTTCCGCGAATTCGGCGATCCCGCGCCTTTGATATCCACATCCCGAGTTTGAATTCCACGCCGTCCGCGTCGGTTATTGTCTGCAGAGCCGGCATGTTGAGGTTGTCGAACTTCTCGTGATATAGGTGCGCGAAGCTGAGGGCGCGCTGCCAGGCCCGTTCACGGGTTCGCCCCGGCTTCATGCCCAGGCTTTCGAGTGCCGCAGTGCGTTCGGCACTGAGCGTACCGGCTTCCATTTCGGCGTGCTGTCGATACAGCCATTGGCCAAGATCGACCTCGCCGGCGGAAATTTGCTCGATGTGCCGTGCCGGTATATCGAGGTTGCCGTGGCGGGCGTGGTATTCCTGCACTGCTTCGAAATTGCGACGCCACTTGTCCTCACGGGCCTTCCAGATCATTCCCAATTCATCGAGTTCGATGATTCTCCCCGGAGGAATCGTCTTGTGCCCTTCACGCTTGCCTGCCAGCCACAAGCCCAGTGGGAAGCCTTCGGACCTGTCCGTGGCTTCTTCGACGTGGTCGCGAGGGACACGGAGATGCCCGTTGCGACGCTGGTATGCGCGGGCTGCTTCGATGCCCTGCTTCCAGTCCTCCGCGAACACGGACCACACCATGCCCAGCTCGTCCAGCGCTTCACGCTGCCGGGAGGGCAGCTGACCTCGCCGCCGTCGGAGGCCGTTGATCCACATGCCGAGGTGAAATGGGTCGATCTCAGGGGTGACGTAGCTGCGTGGGACGCGCAAGTCGCCGTGCTCGGCACGGTATTTGGCCGCGGCTTCGAGGCGCCGCGCGAAGGTCTCGTCGAGGACATCCCAGACCATGCCGATCTCTTCGAGCTGGGCATGCCGGGCCGGCGACAGGTAGCCGTCGTTGTGGAGCTGGCGGGCCCGGCGGATCCAGTGCCCCAGGGTGAGCCCGGATTCGGTGACGAAGTCGGTGCGGACCAGCAGGTTGCCGTGTTCGTCGGCGTAGGCGGCGGCAGCCCCAAGGTACTCTTCCCATGATGTGGTGGAGGACCGGACTGCCTGCACTGTGATCGCCTCAGCGAACCGGTCGGGCACCGGTATGCCTCTGAACTGGAGCCACTTCGGCAGCTCCGTGAGGGTCCCCCCGGAGGTCCGGTGGCTTCCGCCCAACGCGCGGCGCCGGGCATCCAGTTCCGCCCCGAGAGCTTCGTCATGAGCGGCCAGTGCGCTCACCACCTGCCATACAGGCGCGTATGCCGAGCCCTGGAGGGCACTTACAGGATCCTGCCCGGGTTCCATCAGGACCGGAACGAGGATGTACGCGGTCTTGTCCTTCATGCCGCCCAGGCGCAGGGCCCGGCCGACCGCCTGAACTGTGTCGATCGTGGACTTCCGAGCGGAAATGAAGGCGAGGCCGTCGACGAGCGGCGCGTCGTAGCCTTCCGAGAGGACCCGTGCGTTGGAGATGACCACCCGGTCGAGGCGATCGTCCGCCAGTTTCTTGAGTTCCTTACGCCGCTGCGCCCGCCCTTGAGAACCGTGGACGAAGCCCGTTGTCAACGTGTCCGCCGGTCCGAGCAACGCGTCCGCTTCGGGCAGGGTCTGGGAGAACCAACGTGCGTCGGTCACCCGGCGGTGGTACGTGAGCATGCGCTGGACCTTGAACTCGCGGGCTGCCCGTAGAACCGCAACCTGACGTGCCAACATGGGTGCGGACACTGCGGACGGCCCGAGCTGAAGAAAAGTGCTGCTGTCATGTTCGGTGGCAAGTCGGTGCATCTCCTCGTCCGTGACCACGGAGACAATGACGCGGTAGCCGGCCAGGAGCTTGCGCTCCCGGGCCCTCGCGAAACTGAGCCGGTGGGCGACGCGGCCGAACACCTTTTCGTCGTCCATACTGACAACCTCGGACAGATCGCCTTCACGCACGCTCACCAGGCGCGGTGTCGCCGTCATATAGAGGCGCGCGGACGCGGGCACCAGCACGTCGTCGTGGATCACCGACCACTGCCGGCCCTTGACCCCGGCCGAGCGGTGGGCCTCGTCGACCACAACCAGCTTCCATGGCTGCACACCCCTGATCCGGTGGGCTGCGACGAGCTTCGGCAGGCTCTGGTACGTGATGGCCACGGTACTGCGCCCCCTCCGCGCGCGCAGCAACTCCGCCAGCCGGCCGGCGTCGGAAGTGACCTCGATCTGAAGGTCAGTCAGGTCGTTGGCCGCGTCGCGGTCCATGACTTCTCTGTCGCCGCACACAGCGATGATGTGGCCCAGCGCCTCACGACCCAGCGCGTCCAGCCAGCCAGTGAGTGTCTGGGCGACCAGGTCGAGCGTGGGCACCACGATCAGCACGGGCCCGGACGGCGATACCAGACCGGCTACTTCAGCTCCGACCCGCGTCTTCCCTGTACCGCACGCCATCACGTTGGTGACGCGCGCCGCCGAGCGGAGCTCCCTCGTGAGGTCCTTCACCGCTTCTTGCTGGTGTTGCCACAGGGGTGGTGCTGCTGCCACGTTCACGTTCTCTGCTTTCGATTGTGCTGGTGTCGTACGAGCCGCCTGGGCCGCGGCGTCGTCGACTGGCGTGCCGGGCGGGGACGGACAGGATGGCTTGCTCGGTGAGGCTGGGGGGTTCACCTGATCTTTTCCTCAGCTCAGGAGGAGGCAGGCGTCCCAGTCGCTGGCGGGACCGGAGTCCTGCTCGGCGCTCTGGAACGCCAGGATTGCCCCGGTGGCCCCTTCGAGGAAGCCGGTTTTCTCGGGCGGCCCGACGGTAAGGAAGTGTTGGCTGAGCTGGGCGAGGCGGGCGGCGAACATGGAGGGGGTTTCGGCGTCTTCGGCGACGCGCTGAACGGTGCGCAGCACACCGCCGACGCCGTGGCAGAGTCCGCGGTTGGTGAGCTGGTTGATCTGGAGTGGGTCAGCCAGGCAGTACAGCAGTGCGCGCTCGGCCATCCGCTTGCGGTGGTCGTCGCCCAGGGCGATCGCGGCGAGCTGCTGCGCGCGGACCAGGCCGGGTGTGCCGTAGCACCAGGACGGAGCGGCCGGCCAGGTGGGTACGGCGGTGGTCTCGGTGATCCATCGTGGCCAGCGGGTGCCGCGGTGGTCGTGTTGGCGTATCTGGTCGAGCCAGTGGCAGATCCGGGTCATGGCCGTGTCGTGGCCGTTCACGGTGATGCCTCGTTGTTTGGCGAGGGCGAGGAGGGCGAGTGGGCCGGAAATGCCGTGGGCGAGGCCGGCGTTGGCGTGGCCGTTCGGTGTGGGGGCGTCGGGGTG
>NZ_JARBAE010000046.1:0-55820 GCF_033795305.1 Streptomyces sp. AK02-01A | reverse complement strand
ACATGCTCAGCCGAAGGCCGCCCGCATGTACCGCAGTTACCAGTCCGAGTGATCAAGTACGACGAGCCGTTCGGACCCCGAGGTTAAAGATCAAGCTAGCCAGGGCCTCTCGTTTGGATCTTGCCGGGCTCGCGTGCCCCGGCACCGCGCCCCGCGGCGTTGTCGTCGCTCGCCGACGCTCCGCGTCGGCTCCCTCCTCCGTCTTGCGATCCACGGCACCAGACCCCGCTCCCTGACCCAGCCAGATCCAAACGAAAGACCCTGGACGGCACCTTCGAACGGATGCTCCGGGCGGCCCGGGCGCAGGCGGACGCTACCGGAGACATCGACTGGCTCACGAAATGGTGGTTCGTCGCCGTCGTTGGCCGGTGATGAGGTGTTGCCTGCTCAGGAAAAGCCGTGGGAGACCGATGACTTTTGGGGCCGGCCCTCGTCTACCGTGCGACAACCCGACAAGAGCGAGACAGGGAGCGCGAGATGACCACGGAACAGAGGACTGCCGAGGGTTTCTCCTACACGTTGGAGCGGACGTTGGAGACACCTGTGGCGGCCGTGTGGAGCGCCTGGACCACTGCGGAGTCCTACGCGCGGTGGGCCCATGCCGCCCCCGGGTCCGTCGAGATGGACGTGCGGCCGGGTGGGACGTGGAAGGCGACGATGGTCACTCCGGACGGCGGGCGGTTCCCGTTGACCGGCTCCTACTCCGAGGTCGATGAGAACCGGCGTCTGGTGATCGGCATGGACGTACCCGGGAAGAACGAGCCGGCGGTCATGACCGTCGAACTTGCCGAGCGGGGTGCTGACCGGACTCGCATCGTGGTGGCCCAGACCTGCGACACCGCCGTCGAGCGCGACCTCGCCGAGCAGGGCACCACCATGCTCCTGGGAGGCTTGACGGCCTTCCTCACGACCGCGGACTGACACACCACAACCCCCGCCACCGAGCGGGTGTCTGATCGTGGATCGGTGCCGCGCGTTCTCGTCGAGGCCGTATCCGCTCCTTCCCGAGTGAAGCAGCGGTACGGCCCCGACGCGGAGCAACCGTCAGAAGGTCACATGATCCGCCGGACAGTGCCCAACCGAGGGCCGGCTCGGCAGGATGGGGCCCGTGGATCTCATAGAACTGATCGGGAGCAACGAGAAGGCGTTCACCGTGATGGTGGCCTTTTTCGGCATCCTCGGGGGCATCGCCGGTAACTGGATCGGTGCGTGGCTCCAGTCGCGCGCCGGCAGGGCGCAGGCGTCGGCGGCGATGGATGCCGCGCGGATCACGGCGGAGGCGCAGCGGCTGGCTGCCCTGCACACGGACCGGCGGGTGCTGCTGGCGCGGCTGGTGGAGACGGCCCGGCAGGCGGATACCGCGATCTTCGCTGCGTTCGAGCCCGCGTCCGGCGGTGCGTCGGAGGACGACGTCGCCGCGGTCGGGCCGCTGGTCAAACAGATGCTCCGCCAGGAAACCGAGTTGTCGCTCGTCGCTCCGAAAGACGTCGTACGGTCCAGCAAGGCTCTTCGCGAGGCGACTCAGGAGGCGTTCGATCTGTTGGTGGAGCGTGGTCCGGCGCGCCGTGCTCAGGCGCGTCTGGACCGTACGGTGGGGATGGACGCCGACAGGGCGAGCGACATGCTCGACCAGTTGAAGTCGGCCTACCGGGAGCGGTTGGAGGAAGACATCGGAATCTTCCACTCGGCCGCCCGGCAGGCTCTCTGGAACGTGCCGGGCCTGGAGGACCTGGACACCGATGCCCTTGCCGACGACGCGCGGAAGCCGCCGGTGGAGCCGCTGTTCCGGGCGGCGAAGCAGAAGAACGAGGCATCGCTCGACGAGCTGGTGAAGCAGGCGCGGTGGCTGCTGTCGGCGGAGCGTGTGGACACGCGTCCTCACTGAGGGGTCTGGGCCGCCGTACGCCGTCCCGAACGCGAGCGCGGGAACCGGATCGGTAGCCGACAGCGGCACAGCTGACGCGCGTCTCCCGCTCAACGGCCTTGTCGGTCATGGACTGTTCTCCTGTGCGCGTGGTGGCGGTCGCGAGGGAGGACGCGGGCCAGGTCCGGACGGTTCGCCGATCCGGCGTTCCCTGCCGGGACAGCCCTCAGGGGCGCGCGGCGACAGTGGCGGGCCGGGGTGCCTGGCGTGCCGCGAGGGCGAGGACGAGCCTCTTGGGCAGCGTGCGTGTGAGCCCGGCGAGGAGGGCGTTGACACGGCCCGACACGACGGTGGGGCGCCGGCTGGTGTCCAGTGCGTGGAAGGCCGTGTCGACGACCTGACGAGGGGTCTGGAAACGGATGCCTTCGGTGGCGGTGCCCGAGACATCGTAGAACTCGCTGCTGGTTGCTCCCGGTGAGAGGCACAGGACTCGCAGCCGGCTGCCGCGCGCCTCGACCCACAGGGCTTCGGTGAAGGAGATCACGAATGCCTTCGCCGCCGCGTAGACGGCCATTCCGGCATGGGCGCGTAGCCCGTCATGCTGGCCACGTTGATGAGGAGACCCGCCTCCGCGTCCCGCAGGTCGGCGTAAAAGGCCTTCGTCAGATCGACGAGGGCCGTGACGCCGACCGCGAGCTGGTCCGCGACGGCGCTGTCATCGGCGTCCACCGGTTCGGTCGACGACAGAGCGGATGCCCTGGAGAGAGCCGAGCATCTGTGGACCGCTCTCCACGGCATCGTCGCGGGCCGCCGGCGCCAGGGCCGCTACGTATGGCACCGGGACGTCACCGATGAGGTCACCGGCATGGTCGCGATCTTCGCGGGAGCCAGACATGGCGGGTCGTCTGCCTCCTGACCGTTTCAACGGTCTCGCCGGGGAGCCTCCCTGACCAGGCGGAGCCCGGACGCGGCGGATTCCACGGGGCCTTGGAGCGTCGCTCACACGCGGATCGGCTGAAGTCGCCGGCGGGAGGCCGGCCTTCCGCGCTCAGTTCCCGCCCGGGTCCGCTGTTCTCCTCGCCTCCGAACCGGGCGCCCGGATCGGTGCGTTTCAGGGATCTGGACAGGGATCTGGAGCGCGCTCGGCAGACCGAGTGGCGGCTATCGCGCGGAGCCTGTCCCACGCGGCGCGACAGGAAAACGTGGATCATCCTCCGCCCGAGAGGAAGCCGGAGACGTGAAGCCCCGCTTCGGCGCGGAGGCTCAGACCCGTGCCGGACTCATGGCGGCCTTGTGGAGCGGAGAAGTCCTGTCACTCGTGCTGGTCTCGTGCGACACGGCCGACGCCGGGCCGCCGGAGGCGTTCTCCGTACCGCCGGGTGCGCTCGGACCGGCGATGTCGGGCCCTTCGGTCAACCGCCGCCACAGGGCGATCACGCCTGCCCGGTGAGCGGCTTCCCACAGCGCGGCCGGCACGGACCCGAACGGGCCCGTCCAGAGCGTGTCCAGTGATGTGCGGGCGCGGCGGGCCACCGGAGGAAGGAAGACGGACGCCACCGTGGCCGCTGTCGCCGCGGCGAGCGCGATCGTCCAGCCGACCGGACCGAGCGGTGTGCTGCCGAAGAAGTGGCTGACTCCAGGAGTCTGGATCACCGCGGCCAGCGCCCCCATGGAACCGGCGACGGCGGCCAGGACGGCGGGGCTGCGCCAGCCGACCAGCAGGGTCTGGCCGAGCTGGGTCGCGACCAGAGCGGCCAGCGCGACCGTCCGGGCACGCACGGGACGTCCCGTGGCACGCGCCGTCGTCCACGCGGCGGCGGCTCCCAGCGCGGTGGCCATGGCCCGTACGGTGATCTCGTCGGTCAGGGCGGTACCGAGCGACGACTCGGGGCCCTCACGCAGGAGCCGTTCCTTCGCGTCCTTCCGGGGCGGACGCAGGGCCACGGCGATGGCGGGAGCGAGATCCGTGAAGAGGTTGACCAGCAGGAGCTGACGAGCTGTCAGCGGTGAGGAGCCGCTGACGGTGGCGCCGAGGACGGTGAAAGCGATCTCGCCCAGGTTGCCGCCGAGAAGGATGGCCAGCGCCTGGCGTACGGAGGCCCACATCGCGCGGCCCTCGACCAGCGCGGCCAGGATGGTCTCCAGCCGGTCATCCGTGACCACCAGATCGGCCGCGGCGCGGGCGGCCGGGGTCGCGCGGGTGCCGAGAGCGATGCCGACGTCGGCGAGCCGGATCGCGGGCGCGTCATTGGCGCCGTCGCCGGTCATCGCGACCGTACGGCCGAGCCGCTGGAACGCCTTGACGACCCGCACCTTGTGCGTAGGTGTGCCCCGGGCCACGACGCCCACGTGCGGCAGCAGTTCGTCCAGCGCGTCGTCGTCCAGCGCGTCCAGATCCGCGCCGGTGACGACCCGCCGGCCGTCGACGACGTCGAGTTCACGGGCGATCGACTCGGCGGTCTGCGGATGGTCCCCGGTGATCATCACGATATGCACACCGGCCTCGGCGAGTTGCCGCACCGAGCGCGCCGCGCCACTGCGGATCTTGTCGCTGAGGAGGAGGAATCCGAGGAAGTCCAGCCCGCTCACCGAGTCGTCGGTGAGCGGACCCTCGCCTACACCGCGCGACTCCGCGACGGCCAGGACGCGATGGCCCTCGGCGGCCAGCTTCTCGCTGTCGTTGAGGAGCGCGGCCTTCGCCTCGCGGTCCATGGCGCAGAGTTCGACGACCCGCTCCGGCGCGCCCTTGACCGACAGCAGCCGCAGGCCGCCACTACGGCCCCGCGTGGCGTGGAAGCCACGTCTGGACTCGAACGGCAGGCTTCCGGTACGTCGCCAGCCGGCTGCTCCGTCGGTACGGACGACACCGGCCCGCTCGGCGCCCGACATCACGGCGCGATCGGTGAAGTGCTCCAGCTTGCGGTTGTCGCGCGGGCGCGGCGTGGCGCGCAAGGCGGCTGCCAGCACGGCCTGTTGACGGCGATCGGGGTGCTCGGGCGGACGGCCCGCCTCGTCGCCGTACGCCACGACCCGCGCGAGCTCGATACGTCCGTGCGTGAGGGTGCCGGTCTTGTCGAAGCACAGCACGTCCGCGCGGCCCGCCGCCTCGATGGTGCGCGGATCGCGAACCAGCACGCCGAGAGTGGACAGCCGCCGCGCCGCGGCGAGTTGAGCGGCGGAGACCAGGAACGGCAGCCCTTCCGGCACGCTCGCCACGGCCAGCCCGACCCCGGCGCCCACGGTCTCGCGCACGGGCCGGCCGCGCAGCAGCCCGGCGGCCATCACCGCGCCCGCCGAGCCCAGCGCCAGCGGCAGAGTGGTTTTGGTGATCCGCGCGAGCCGGTGCTCGACACCCACCGCGGGCCGGGCGCCCCGGCCCGCGCTGGCGCCGCGTCCGGCTTCGGTGTCCCCGCCGGTCGCCACGACGACGGCCCGGGCACGTCCGGCGGCCACCGTCGTACCCTCGTACAGCATCGACGTACGGTCCGCCACATCCGCCGCGAGCACGGGGCGGACCGTCTTGCCGACCGGCATGGACTCGCCGGTCAGCGCCGACTCGTCGGCCTCCAGCCCGTGTCCCTCCAGCAGCCGGCAGTCGGCGGGCACCACATCACCGGAGCCGAGGGCGACGACATCGCCCGCGACGAGTTCCTCGGCGGGCACGCCGCACTCCTCGCCGTCCCGCACCACCCGGGCCATGACGGCGGACCGCTGGTGCAGCCGGCGCACCGCCCGGTCGGTCATATGGCGCTGGGTGCCGCCGATGAGGCCGGACAGGCCGGTGACCGCGAGGACGATGGCCGCGTCGAGAACGCCGCCGACCGCCGCGGACAGGGCCGCGCCGCCCACCAGAACGGGCGTGAGCGGATTGGCCAGTTCGGTCATGACGGCGCGCGGCAGTGAGGGAATCCGGACCGTCTGGGCACCGGACTGCCCGGCACGCTCATTCACCTGACGTCGCGTCAGACCGTTCCGGTCGCTGGCCATTCTGGCCAGTACGGTCTCCGGGAGCATCGAGTGCCAGGGCTGGCGGGACGCTCCGTGGACCGGCGGGCGGCGCAGGAGTTCGGCCGCGGACCACGCGCCGTACGCCATGCCCAGCGCGGCCGACCAGTTGACGGCCGCCAGACTGAGCACCCCCGGCTGTCCCGTCCGCCCGGCCAGGGTCATCGTGCTGCCGAGGCCCGAGGCGCCCTTGGCCAGCCACACCCCGCGACGGGCGACCTGACGGGCGACGGCGCACGCCTCGACCACGATCACGGCGTCGCCGGGATCCGCGGCGTGCAGATGGGCGCCCCACGCGGGCCGGCCCTCGCCGCCGGCGACGCCGATGCCGATGTCCGCGGCGGCCAGGGCCGCGCGGTCCCGGGACACCACCAGCACTCCGGTGCCGTCGGCCTGCCGTTCGCGTACGGACGCGGCCAGCCTCTTGCCGCCGGGTACGGTCGCGTCGGCGCCGAGAGCGACGGCCGACGCGCCGTCGTTCGCCGCCAGCACCCGCAGTCCGGCGCCTCGTGCGGCGGCCACCAGTCTCTCGGCGGCCTCGTGGACCTCCGGTACGGCACCGACCACGGCCATCAGCCGGTCGCCGCGTGCCAGGCCGAGCACATACGCGCTGCCCGCGCGCTCAAGTCGCGTCCGCGCCCGGGCTCCGGTCCGTCCACGCAGGGACAGCCGGTCCAGCGGACCGAGAATCCACTCCGCGTCATATGCCCGTCCGGACGCGGCGTGGACATCCTCGCGGGACTCCGTGCCATCCTGCCGTCCGGGCCCGCCTTCGTCCTCCCGTCCGGACGGCTCCCGCGCGCTTTTGCCACGGCCCCGGCTGAGACGTTCTGGGCGGCGCGGATCGAAGAGCCGGTGAGCCGTGGCGGCGAGATCCCCGGCCGACGCCTCGTTGAGCGGGATGAGATCGGCGAGGGAATACGCGCCGGTGGTCAGTGCGGCGCTGTCGAGGACGACGGTCCGTACGCGGTCGAGCCTGCGCAGCGCCTCCGGATCGCGGACCAGCGTGCCACTGTGGGCCAGCGCGCCGCCGAGCGTGCAGGCGAAGCCCTCCCGAGCCAGTCCGGGGGCCTTCGGAATGGCCGCGAGCGCGGCACTGGCCGCGCTGCCCGTCCGCCGCGTCACCGCCAGCGCCCCGGCGAAGGTCAGTCCGGCGATCACACCCGCTGTGTCCGCGTACCGCTCAACCGGTCCTGGACGCAGGGGCACCGGGCGCGGCATCCGCTCTCGCGACTCCGCGCGGACCAGCTCGGGAGCGCCGGCGACATCCGGCTCCGCGCTGGTCCAGGCCGTGCGGTGGGCCTTGAGCTCCGCCGCGCTCATGGCGTGCCGTACGGCGTCGACGGCGAGGCCGAGAAATCCGCCGGCGCTGCTCTGGGCGGCGGCGTTCAATGTGGCCAGTACGAGCCCGGTATTCCGGTCGCCCACCACCCGCCCGACGAGGCGCCGCAGACGCGGCTGCGTATCGACGATGGTGACGATCGAGGCCAGCTCGATCGGCAGCGGAGCCCTGCGGGTCAGAAGTCCGACAGCCGCCAGCGGCAGCGCCGCCGCCTGCGCCGCCAGGGCCCAGACGGCACGGCCGGCCGGGCCGGCGGAGGCCGGGTGCGGCGGCAGCGGCCCGTGGGCCGTGTCATACGCCTCTTCGACCGCTTCGACGACATCGACCAGTCGGCATAAGATCTCCTCGTCGTCCGCCGGACCCTCCACGGCGACGACCACGCTCTGGAGGACGGCGTTCACCACGGCCCATCGGACCGAAGGCACTTCGGCGAGTCGCCGCTCCAGGGCTTCGGCGACCTTCGGGCCGGTATGGCCCCGCAGCCCGCGCACGGAGAGATGCGCTCGTCCGCCTTCGAACGTCGACACACGCGTGTGTCCCCGGGACGGGAGGGACTCCACCAGCGCTTCCAGTGCGCTCACGGCCGGTCGCGTAACCGCTCGCAGCGTACCGAGTCCGGGGATTCCCACAGCTCACCGTCACCTTCGGCCGACTTGCCCGGATGCCAAGGGGAGAGGCGGTCGGCGCAGCGCACGCTTCATCGACGACCGTTGGCAGGCGGCCGTACAGCACGTATGTGGCTCAAAAGTTAGTATAAAAGGGACAAAAGCTCAAGGAGGCGATCGATATGACAGACGCCACCAGGTCACGGCGCGGGGGCGGACGGGAGAGCGACGGGGCGGAGCACGCGTCCGAGGTCTGGTCCGGAGGGGGCCTGCGGATGCACACCTTGCACGCGGAGCTGCCCATCCCGTACCTCACGGCCGACGACATCACCGCCAACGCCCGTGCGACGGGCGCGAAACTGAAGGCGCCGACGCCCTCCATGCCCTCGCCCAAGCGGCTCGCCTTCTATGGCGGCCTGGGTGCGCTCGCGGTCCTCGGGGCCATCGACTGGCCGGTCGCGGTGGCCATAGGAGCCGCGACCGTGGTGGCCCGCAGCGGACGGCGTGAGGCGGGTGAGCGCGAAAGCGCCGCGTCGTCCGCCGCGGCGGCGTCCACCACGAACGGGCGCGGGCACGGTGGTGCCAAGGGCGGTACGAGAGGCGGCGCGAAGGAAACCGCGAAGAAGGCGTCCGCCGCCAAGGCGTGACGGAAGCGAGGGCGTGAGGGACCGGACGCGTTGATGTGCGTGTACGACGGGCACCGAGGCGTCCGTCCTTCGCGACTCGCCGGGCGGACCGCCGCGCCCGGCTTCATCCCTCAGGCGAATGCCGGGGCGGTGGCGGCGCGCCGCGAGCGGGCGTAATCGGTCCAGAGCCGGGTGAGCAGGAGGGAGACGATCGACTCGATCGCGACAAGCGCCACCTTGGTGAGGACCGGGGTCAGGAAGTCGGGCATGGGTGCTCTTTCTGTCGGTGCCGCTGTCCGCGGCTTTTCTCTCCTCTCCTTTGTGAGCCACGCACGCCCCGCAGCGGCGAATACCGAATGAACTACAGGTAAACATCCTCGCGGCCCGAGAAGTGACGAGCCCTCGGCAGGCTCCCGAGGGCTCGTCACGCGGCCGTGGTGCGGGCCTGGAGCGTCAGTCCTGGACGTCGTCGAGTGCGGCCGAGGGCGTGTCGCCGTTCTGGGCCTGCTGGGCGCGGCGTGCGAACAGCGCGGCGATGTCCTTGACGAAGCCCTTGTCGAGTTGGTCCTCGTGGCGGGCGGAGGCGTCGAGCCGAAGGATCGTCGTGCCCACGCGTATCTGCCCGGTGATCCCTTGCGTGCCCTGCGCGCCGATGGTGCCGCGCAGCGCGTCGCGCTCCTCGCCCGCCGGGCCGAGATCGGCCTTCTCCTTGCCGGCCTTCCGCTCCGTGTCCTTCCAGAGCACGTCGTACGCGGCCTCGGCGGCCTGTTCGTCTTCGTAGGCGACCATCCAGAGACCGGCGAGAGCATCGCTGTCGGCACGCTCGAAGGTGACGGCACCAGTGAAGCGGGAACCTTCACATCCCTTGTTGCCTTCGTTGGGACAGATGCCGCTCCGCTTGAACTCGGTGTCCAGAGCGCCGGACGAGAGCTTCTCGGCGGTCTTCCAGCCGGGCATGGCCTTCGCGTCCGGCAGCACTGACCGGACCTGTGCCTGATCGAGCGGCACGGCGGTGTTCGCCGGCTCGCCACCGCATCCGGCGAGCAGTGCCGCCCCCAGTCCCGTCCCCGCAGCCCGCACGTACCACTGCTTGCGCATGACCCTCCCCGTATCGCTGTCGGCTGCTGATCATAGTGACGCCGAGTGGATGGCCGCTCACGGTGCGGCCCGGGCGACGGATGTGCGGCTCAAGGCGGTGACGATCCCGCCCGAGGGCTCGACGGCCGGTGTCCGGGCGGCCGGGATCCGGGGCGCGGTATACCGGACCCGATTTGACCTGCCCAGTTCAAGCCGCATATCTTCAGCCATCTGGCCTGATCCATAAGGACAGGTCAACATCGTGGGCCCTTGGGGGGGAACGCAGTGCATTGGTATGTGGACGTACTCAAGAACTACGCGGGATTCAGCGGACGCGCGCGGCGCCAGGAATTCTGGATGTTCTATCTGATCAACCTGGTCGTCGCCATTGTGGTGGCGATTATTGACTCCGTGATCGGGCTGAACTCCATTCTCAGCGTGATTTACACGCTCGCCGTACTGATCCCGGCCCTCGCCGTGACCGTACGCAGGCTGCACGACACCGGCAAGAGCGGCTGGTGGATCCTCATCAGCCTGATACCGCTCGTCGGCAGCATCATCCTGCTCGTCTTCCTCGCGAGCGCGGGGCAGCCGAACGCGAACGCGCACGGCGAGAACCCCAAGCAGGCCGGCGCGCACCTGTGATTCCGAGGGCCTGAGACATCTGCTTCGCAGACCCGTCTCGGCCCCGGTCAAAGCTGTGAGTCCTTCCCGAATGCCCGTCGGCGCCGAGCCGGCGGGCATTTCGTTGTTTCGTCTTGTTGTTTCGTCACAGCCGGGCTGGAGTGAGCACGGCCCGCAGGGGCACCACTCCGCCGGGGACCTGCCCGGTGTCAGACGCCGTCCCGACCACGGAGTTCCGCTCGGCCCGGCCCGCGTCCGCTGTTTCACAGCTTCACCGTCCCCTCCCACCGCGCGTCCATTCATCCGATGGATGAGAGATAGCAGTCGACTTCTGTCGTGCAGGAGGCATTGACAGCCCATCACTTCGCTCCAATCATCGGATCTCATGACCGAACTTCCTAGGCGTCAGGTACTCGGAATGACGGCAGGAGCGGCAATCGGCGCCGCTCTGATCGTCCCGGCCACAGCCGAAGCGAGCCCGCTCACCGCGGACTCGGTGCCAGTCCAGGGACAGGCGGAGCACGGCGGCCACTGGGGCACGGCTCCCGCGGCCGTCCCCGTGTCCCTGGAGAGCTGGTTCGACAATGACGGCATCGACACCGCCGGTGCCCGTGGCGGCGACTTCGACGGCTCCGGCTACACCTTCCCGGGCGAGGAACTCCCCGCCGGGGAATGGGAGATCGACGGCATCACCTATCTCTTTCCCGCCTCGGCGACCGGTGCCAAGAACAACATCGTCGCGCTGGGACAGCGCGTCGACCTGCCTCCGGGCCGCTATCTCTCGGCCCTGTTCCTCACCTCCTGCAGCTACGGCGCCACATCGGGCACGGCCACCGTCCACTACGCCGACGGCACCACCACAAGCGCCGGACTCGGCGGATCCGACTGGTACTCCGGCAGCGGAGCACTGACCGCGCCGTACCGCTACGATCCGAACGGCTCCAAGGACCAGCACCAGGTGGTCATCGGTACGTCCGAGCTCGCCATGGACCCGGCCAAGGAGGCCGTGGCCGTCACACTGCCTGTCACCCACGCCGCCACCGAGGGCAGTTCGTCCCTGCACATCTTCGCGTTGTCCCTGCAGCCGGTGGCCGAGGGCCGGGCGCTGTCGCTGCGCGGCGCGCACTCGACGACATCTCTGCTCGACAACGGCGCGCAGAGCGTCGAGGCCACCGTCGTCAACGCGGGCACCGTCGGCATCCTCGCCTCCGACGCGCTCACGCTCTCGGTGGACGTCCCCGGTGCCCGTACGGTCGCGCCGGGAAGGATCACCAGACTCTCCCCGGGCGACCAGGCCCGCGTCACCATCGGCATCCGGCCCTCGCCGGGCACGGCACCCGGCACCAGCCGCGGCGGCCGGATCACCGCCACCAGTCATGGCCGACGGGCCGCCGGCACCGCTCTCGACCTGACCCTCGGCGTGCCCGACTACCAGCCGACGGACGCCTCTCTGCACACCCATCAGGCGCCCTACTGGTTCCAGGACGCCAAGTTCGGAATCTTCATCCACTGGGGCGTCTACTCCGTGCCCGCCTGGGCGCCGGTCGGCGTGCAGTACGCCGAGTGGTACTGGGCCCAGATGCAGGACCCCACCAATCCCGCCTACGCCTACCACCGCGACACCTACGGTGAGTCGTTCGCCTACGACGACTTCATCCCGTTGTTCCGCGCCGAACGTTTCGATCCGCGTGCCTGGGTGGAGCTCTTCCGTGACGCGGGTGCGCAATACCACGTCCTGACGTCCAAACACCATGAGGGCTTCGCGTTGTGGGACACCAAGGTGTCCGACCGCAACTCCGTGAAGATGGGCCCGAAGAGGGACATCGTCAAGGAGCTCTTCGAGGCGTCACGCCGCTACGCGCCGGAACTGCACCGCGGCCTGTACTTCTCGATGCCGGAGTGGTTCAACCCGGACAACCCCTGGCAGGGACACGCGCCGCGCAATCCGTACACCCTCGAACCGCTCCCGTACACCGGCTATGCGGCCGGCAAGGACTACATCAAGGATCTCCAGGCCCCGCAGATGCTGGAGCTGATCGAGAACTACGACCCCGAGGTCATCTGGTGTGACATCGGCGGTGACAACGACAGCCACCGTGTGCTCGCCGAGTACTTCAACCACGCGAAGAACAGCGCCCGGCCGATCGACGTGACCGTCAACGACCGGTCCGGCATCGCGCCGCACGACTTCACCACGCCCGAGTACACCACGTACGACACCGTCGTCACCGCGAAGTGGGAGGCCAGCAGGGGCCTGGACCCACGCTCGTACGGCTACAACCGCGCCACACCCGACGACCGTTATATGACGACGGAGGAGGTCATCCACTCCCTGGTCGACATCGTCTCCAAGAACGGCAACTTCCTGCTCGACATCGGACCGCGTGCCGACGGCACCATCCCGGAGATCATGGAACGCAGGCTCCGCGAGACGGGAGAGTGGCTCAAGGTCAACGGCGAGGCGATCTACGGCAGTACGTACTGGGCGCGGATGCCGCAGCTCGGTGAGGACCTGCGCTTCACTGTCAAGCCGAACGAGGCGTTCTACATCCACTCCCTGGCCGAGCCCGGCAGTACCCTCACGGTCGGAGCCCCGGTGCCTGTCAGGCCCGGCGACCGCATCACCATGCTCGGCCACCACCGGCCGCTGACCTGGCGTACGACCAACGGCGCGCTGGTCGTGGACGTACCGGCGGCGGCCCGCAGGGCAGGACGGCACACCTGGGTCTTCAAGATCGACTGGAGGTCCTGACCGGTACCGGACTCCACCTCCGCCGCCTGGTCCGGCACTCCGGACCAGGCGGCGAGCCCCTGCGCGAGCCGCACCACCTGAACGGCCGCCGCACCGCCGCTGCCGCTGACCCGGGTCGAACCCGCCTCGACCACAGCCGACTCCGCGCACGGCCACCTTCGAGCACGAGCGGCCGCGCCTCTGATGTGCGAGACGGAGGACGGATTGGCGCGCCTCCCACGCCGCCGGCTCCGAAGCGACAAGGGTGTGAGCGCTGAAGCAGCCGCACGCCGCAGACCTCGGAGAGCTGGTGCGATGGACGGGATCGCCGACATGGGTGGCACCGAGGGCTGGGGCCCCACTCATCCGCCGCGCGGCGACGAGCCGGTCTTCGCGGAGCCCTGGCAAGGCCGGGCGTTCGCGTTGGCGCAGCTCTCCATCCGTGTGGCCGGACAGAATGTGGACGCCTTCCGGTACGCGCAGGAGCGCCTCAGCCGGACCGGCTATCTGGCGGACGGCTACTTCGGCCGTTGGCTCAACGCGTCCGAGCTGATGCTGACGCAGAGCGGCATCCTGGCGTCCGGCGCGATCGAGGCCCGCGCTCGCAACCTGCGTGGCGAGCGGGTCGACGAACCGCCGATTCCCGAGCCCGCCAAGCCCGACTACGCGCCGACCGCCGAGGGTTCGCTGCGTACCGTGGACGCCGCGCCGGCCTTCGCGCCGGGCGAGCGGGTGCGTGCCAGGGACATGTCGCCGCCGGGTCACACCAGACTGCCGCGCTATGTGCGTGGACACACCGGCGTCGTCGCGCTCATCCAGCCGGCCGCGCTCCTGCCTGACACACACGCGCTTTTCCAAGGTGAGAACCCGCAGCACGTCTACTCCGTGCGGTTCGACTCGCACGAGCTGTGGGGAGCGGAGGCGGAACTCTTCGAACTGACCGTCGAGCTGTACGAGAGTTATCTGGAGAAGACCACATGAGCACTCCCGAATCCGGCGACCGTATTCCCGCGGCGGTCCGCACCGAGGCCCTGGAACAACTGCTCACGGAGCGGGGCCTGATCGACCCGGATGCCCTGGACAGGATCATCACCACCTACGAGACCAATGTGGGCCCGCTCAATGGAGCCAAAGTGGTCGCCAGAGCGTGGACCGATCCGGAGTACCGGCAGCGGCTGCTCGCCGAGGGCACCGCCGCCATCAGGGAACTCGGCTTCGGCGGGAGGCAGGGAGAACACATCGTTGTTGTCGAGAACACCGCCACCACCCACAACGTGGTGGTGTGCTCGCTGTGCTCGTGCTACCCGTGGCCCGTGCTCGGCCTGCCGCCGAGCTGGTACAAGGACCCGGCCTACCGCTCACGGGTGGTCAAGGAACCACGCGAGGTCCTGGCCGAGATGGGCCTCGAACTCGACGACGACGTACAGATCACCGTCCATGACTCAAGCAGCGAAGTGCGTTGGTTCGTGCTGCCCGAACGGCCTCCGGGCACCGAGGACTTGACCGAGGAGCAACTTGTGCGACTGGTGACCCGGGACGCGATGGTCGGCGTGGCGAAGGCCAGGGCGCTGTGACCGCCCCGCTGGATGTGGCGGGGCCGGCGGCGCCGCTGGATGTGGAAGGGCCGGCGGCGCCGCCGCGCTCCAACGGCGAGCTGGTGTTCGCGGAGCCGTGGGAGAGCCGTGCCTTCGGTATGGCCGTCACCCTCTACGAGGCGGGCGCGTTCACCTGGCCGCGGTTCCAGGCGGCACTGACCGCCCGGATCGCCGACTGGGAGGCCCTGCCCACCGAGGGCCGGCGCTGGAACTACTATCCGCACTGGCTGGGTGCGCTGGAGGACGTACTGACCGACGGCGGCACCGTGCTCGCCGATGAGGTCACCACACGAGCCGGAGAACTGAGTCGGCGCCCAGTCGGCTTCGACCATCCGAACGACCACGAAAGCCATCCGCACGGCGAGCGTCCCACCGTGTGATGAATCACTGACGGCCGAGCGGCCTCTCTTTCGCCAACGGTGGCGACAGCATCGGCGTCTACGTCCCGGTGTTCGCCACCGCCGGCATCGGCGGGATGAGCCCCTACGCCATCGTCTTCCTCATCCTGGTTGGCGTGTGGTGCTTCGCGGGACGGTTCTTCGCCACCCGACCGGTCATTGCCAAGGCCCTCAGCCGCTGGGGACACATCCTGCTTCCGCTGGTCCTCGTCGCGATCGGTCTGCTGATCCTTGTCGAGGGCGGCGCCTTCGGCCTCTGAGCCGACCGGAGTTCCGGCGGACACGGACCGGTGCGCGTGGCCCTCGGGCGAGGAGATCGAGGAGAGGTGCGAGAAGCCGCGCGCCGTCGCTCCCCATGTCAGGTGTGCCGAGGGCTGAGCGTCTCCCGCAGGCGCCGAAGACCTCGGGCGGTGGTTCCGGTCCGCACCTCGCGGAGCCGGGCCGGCACCGCTACGATCTGACCATGGTTGTCGGGCAAGGGGCCCGGTCTTGTTTGGGGTTGGTTGGCATGGTTGCTGGGCGTGTGGTTCGTTTTGACGCGACGCGGGGTTATGGGTTTATCGCTCCCGAAACGGGTGGCGAGGATGTTTTTTTGCATGTGAACGATCTGCTGATTCCGGAGTCCTATGTGCGCTCCGGTCTGGAGGTCGAGTTCGAGACGGAGGAGGGCGGCCGGGGTCTGAAGGCGTCTTCCGTACGGCTCGCCGAGCGGTCCGGCGCTCCGGCTCCGCAGCCGGTCCGGGCGCCGCTGCCGACTCCGTCCACGGCGGCGGCGACGACGCTGTCGGCGTCCGGCGGAGAGGATTCGCTGTGTGATGTGCTCGGAGTGGAGGAGTACACCCGGGAGGTGACCGAGCTCCTGCTGAAGGCCGGGCCGCGGCTGACGGGAGAGCAGATCCTTGAGATCCGCCATGAGCTGCTGAAGGCCGCCGAGAGTCACGGCTGGACCGAGGACTGACCCGGCGCCGTCTCGTACGGCGAGCGAGACCGACTCGCGGTGTCTCCGGCGTCGTTCAACTGTGGTGTGTGGCAGTTGGACGACGCCGTTGTCGTCCGCCCGCCGGGACCCGGCCGGTGTGCTCACGGCCTCGTGACGCGGGCCGTACTCACCGCTGACCCGGTTCATATCCAGCCGCGGCGGGTCGCCTCCATGGCGATCTGGAATCGGGTCTGCGCGCCGAAGCGCTGCATCAGCCTGGTGACATGCCGCTGTACGGTGCGCTCGCTCCAGCCCAGTGCCCGGCCGGCCGTTTTGTCCGTCGCGCCGGCGGCCAGCAGGCTCAACAGTTTTGCCTCCTCGTCCGGCAATTCGTCCGCCGTGTCGCCCGTCGCTCTGGGCATCGGCAGACGGACCGGGACACTGCGCTCCCAGAAGGCTTCGAACAGCGCGATCAGCGCGTCCAGCAGCGGCGACGGATGGATCAGATAGGACGCCGTCACCGCGCTGTCGTCGGGGCGCAGCAGAGGAATGATGGCCAGCCGGTCGTCGGAGATGGCCAGCTTCATCGGCAGGTCCGGAGCGATGCGCGCCTGCTCTCCCTGGCGCACTCCCGCCGTGACGTCCTCCAGCCAGCCGGGCAGCGCCAGGACGGTGTTGTCATAGATGACGCGATAGCGCAGGCCTCTTCTCAGCAGGTCGAGTTCGATGTGGTTCGGCTCGGTGTGTTCCTCGGGCGCGGCATACGGCGGGCGGTCGAAGCCCCGTATTTGCGTGCGTGTGTCCCGCTGCATCTGGGCCCAGCGGTGGTTGACATCGTCACGGCCCGAGACGACTTCCACGAGCTCGCCGGGATAGGCGAAGCGGGTGCCCGCACGGTACAGGTCCATGAGCGTCTTGATGTGGGGCCGCACGTCGTTCAGTGCGCGCTCGCGCTCACGCAGTACCGTTTCGAGTCCGCTGTCGGGCGAGACCACCACATAGGTGACCGGACGGCCTCCCGAGCGGGTGGCCAGACCGAGCCGGATGAGCGACTGAAGGCTCCGGCGGACGGTCGGCGCGGGCAGATGGCAGGTGCGCACCAGGTCGGACACCGACGCCTGTGTGCTGCGGACCAAGGCGTCGTACACCGCCTCGTCGCGCTTGCTCAAACCGATGGATTCCAACATCGCCGGCCTCCTTCACGTCCCGGTGCCGGTCGCGGTGCCGGTCGCCGTCGCCGTCCCGATCCCGGTCGTCGCCTCTCATCCTGTCTCAATCCTTGTCGCACATACGACACCTGACGGGAAGTCGCCGCCGGTGGAGCTTGTCAGGACGCCGAAGCGGATGTCAGCGTTCCAGCATTTACCCCGTCAGTTCGATACGCGGCGTGGCTCACATCGATCACCAGCCGGTGACCGGTCGGACCACGTCGAGAAGGAGAGTCCAGGTTGTCGTCAGCCTTCCGGTCCCGCGGGCTACGCCTGCCCGCGCTGTTGTTGGCGTTCGGAATATCCGCGGCGACGTTGGGCGGTGGTTCGGCGGTGGCGCGGGACACCGGCCCGGCGGCGCCACCGGCTTCGGCCGGACGAGCGAAGATCGACCCGAAACTGCTTCAGCGGATGGAGTCCGCCGGCGCGCGCGGCAGCGGCCGCGTCGAAGCGGCCGTCGTACTGCGCGACCGGCCAGGACTCCCGGACCGGGGGACCGAGGCGAGACAGGTACGCGGTGAACTGAGCCGGACCGCGCAGTCGGTGCAGTCGCCCGTCGTGGACATGGTGGAAGCCCGTGGCGACGAAGTGCTGAACACCTTCTGGCTGAAGAACATGGTTCTGGTGAAGGCCACGCCGGAGACGCTGAACGAACTCGCCGAGCTCGCACCGGTCGACCACATCATCCCGAACTTCACGCTGAAGGTGCCGCCGGCCACCCGGGCCGAGACGAGTCGGGCCGCGGTCGCCGAGCCGACCACCTGGGGCCTGGCGAAGATCGGCGCCGACCGGGTGCAGAGCGAGCGGAAGGTGACCGGCGAGGGCGTACGGGTGGCGGTGCTGGACACCGGCGTCGACATCGCCCATCCCGATCTGGCGGGGAAGCTCGCGACCGACAAGGCCTCGGATCCGTCGTATCCGGGTGGATGGATCGAGTTCTCCGGTACGGGCGAGCCGGTGCCGTCCGAGCCGCACGACAGCAGCTACCACGGCACCCATGTGGCGGGCACCGTCGCCGGCGGCAACGCCTCCGGGACTCAGGTCGGAGTCGCGCCCGGCGTCGACCTGATGGCGGGACTGATCATTCCGGGCGGATCGGGAACGCTCGCCCAGGTGATCGCCGGCATGCAGTGGGCGATAGCGCCGTACGCCGCCGACGGCACGCCGGCCGGTGAGCCGGCCGATGTCATCAGCATGTCGCTGGGAGCGGAGGGCTACTCCGACGAACTCGTCGAGCCCACCCGCAACATCTACCGGGCCGGTGTGTTCCCGTCCTTCGCCATCGGCAACGAGTGCGTGAACGGCTCGGCCAGCCCCGGTAACGTGTACGAGGCCGTGTCGGTCGGAGCCACCGACGGCGGCGACGACGTGGCCGACTTCTCGTGCGGCGAAGTGGTCGACAGAAGCGACTGGATCGACGCACCGGCCGAATGGCCGGAGTCCTATGTCGTGCCCGACATCTCCGCCCCGGGAGTCGACGTACTCTCCACCCTGCCCGGCGGCGAGTACGGAATGCTGAGCGGGACCTCGATGGCCACGCCTCATGTCTCCGGCACGGTCGCCCTCATGCTCCAGGCCAATCCTGAACTGACCGTCGACGACACCCTGGACATCCTCGCCGGCACGTCGTTCTTCGACGAGCGGTACGGCGCCCGTCCCAACCCGCGGTTCGGCTGGGGCAGGATCGACGCCTACGCCGCTGTCACGGAAGCGGGTCTCAAGAGCGGCGTGCGCGGCACGGTCGCCGACGCCCGGACCGGTAAGCCGCTGGCAGGTGTGACCGTGGCCCGCGCGGACACCGGCCGCGAGGTCGAGACGGACAAGGACGGGCGCTTCGAGATCCGGCTCGCCGCCGGCAACCAGGAACTGCGGTTCTCACGGTTCGGCTACCAGCCGGGGACGGTCAGGACGCGAGTGATCACCGACCGGTACACCGACGTCCGGCCGCGCCTGACGCCGACTCCGCGAGGGAAGATCACCGGTCGGGTCACCTACGGACCGACGGGGACCACGGTGCCTGGAGCCACCGTCAGCGTTCTCGACGTGCCGGACACACTGGTGGCGACGACGGACCGCGACGGCCGCTACACCATCCGCGATGTGCCCGAGGGCAGCTACCAGGTGTCGGCCTCGGCCGCGGGGATCTCGCGTTCCCAGCCCGTGCCGGTGGAGGTGAAGAAGCGTCGCCTCACCGGTCACGCCGACCCGCGACTGCCTCGTCCCTCCGCCACTGAGCGGGTCTCGCTGACGCCCGAGGGCAAGCAGGTCAACCAAGATGCCTGGTGGCCCAAGGTAAGCGCCGACGGAAGCACCGTTGTGTTCGCGAGCTTCGCGTCCAACCTGGTCGACGGCGACACCAACGGCGATCTCGACATCTTCGTCACCGACCTCGGCACGCGATCCACCGAGCGGGTGTCGGTGGCCTCTGACGGCGCCGAGGGCAACGGCTTCTCGCTGACTCCGACCCTCGGCCAGGACGGCCGGTACATCGGCTTCAGCAGCGGTGCGACAAACCTGGTCACGGGCGACACCAACGAGCAGACCGACAGTTTCGTGCACGACCGGCGGACCGGTGTCACCGAGCGGGTGTCGGTCACCTCCGACGGCAAGGAGGCCGACGGCCTGTCATCGGCTCCCTCGTTCAGCGCCGACGGCAGATTCGCCGTCTTCAACAGCGACGCCGCCAACCTCGTGCCCGGTGACACCAACGACACCACCGACGTCTTCGTGCACGACCGGCAGACCGGCCGGACCGACCGTATCTCGCAGACGCCGGGCGGTGCCGGTGGCGACGGCGGCTCCCGGGAGCAGTCGATCAGCGCGGACGGCCGCTATGTCGCCTTCCAGAGCAACGCGACGAACCTGGTGGCCGGTGACACCGACGGTGCCACCGATGTCTTCGTCCACGACCGGCAGACCGGCACGACCACGCTGATTCCCGGTCCTGTTCCGGACGCCAACAACACCGGACCGACGATCAGCGCGGACGGCCAGGTGGTCTCCTTCGGCACCGACAACGGAAAGATCTACGTGTACGACCGGAGGACCGGCGCCACCGAGCAGGTCGCGGTCGCCTCCGACGGCACTGAGGGCGACGACTGGTCCTTCGCTCCCTCTCTCAGCACCGACGGACATCTGGTCGCCTTCTACAGCAGCGCGACCAACCTGGTCCCGGGAGACACCAACGGGATGGCGGACATCTTCGTACGCGACCGCACGGCGGGCACCGTTCAGAGGATCTCCGACGGTCTGGAAGGTGCCGGGGGCGATGGCACGTCCGACCTGCCGTCGATCAGCGGCGACGGGCGCTATGTCGCCTTTGAGAGCACCTCTGCCAACCTCGTGGCCGACGACACCAACCGCCGGTCCGACATCTTCGTCCACGACCGAGTCGCCGGGCCGGAGGCCCGCTTCGCCTGGAGCGGACTGTCCATCACACCGGACACCGCTCGCGCGGGTGCACGCGTACGCGTCACGGCGGAGGTGAAGAACGTCGGTGAGAAGGCGGGCTCGTACCAGGCGGTCCTCCTGGTCGGAGACGAGGTGGAGCAGCGCCGCACCGTCGAGGTCCGGCAAGGCCGGAGCGTACGGCTCACCTTCGATGTGCGCCGCAAGGAGGCGGGCACGTACACCGTGACGGTCGGTCCTCTGACCGGCCAGTTCACCGTGCGCCGATAACGAGGCGGAACGCGTCCCACACGAACGCCCGAGGCGCCGGAGACCTCTCAGGACTCCGGCGCCCCGGGCATGTCCGCCGGCCCGGCCTCCGCGGCTCCGGGCCCTGGGGTCGCCGACCCCAGGGCCCGGAGCACTCTTCTCCGCCGACCGCTGCGATGACACTGTTCTTCTGACCCGAGAACACCGGCACTTCCCTCGTCTTCACACGGCCACCACGGGCCGGCCCGAGGGAAACCTCCTTTCGGGGCTGCCGCCCATCGCCTCACCGGGAAGAACCCAGCCATGCGCCTGCCGCGCCTTCTGCTCGCCGGAATCCTGCTGTTCGCCGCCGTGTTCCTGTTGACCGGCCTGCTCGCGCAACCGCCTTACGGCTCGGTCGGCGCGACCGCCACCGCCGTCTTCGTACCGCTGTGGTACTGCCTCATGGCCGTCAACGCCGCGCTCGGTGTGGCGGCCGGATACCGGCGCGTCGAAGAGGCCGCGGTCTTCCTCGCCGTGTTCGGAGCGCCGGCCGCGGTCGCGCTGGTCACCTGGTGGATCAGTCACACCGAGTGGGACGGCGGCCCGCTGGTCACGACCGGCCGGACTCCGGTGATGCTCGCGGCGGGTGTCGCGTTGTGGGCCGCTGTCGAACTGCTTGTCGCGCTGCTCGTGCCCCCCGCCCGCCGCACGGCGAAGCGCGGCACCTCGGTGTCCGTCTTCCTGCCGCTGTGGCTGATGGTGTCCGTCGCGAACCTGCTGCTCGGTGTGCTCGCCGCCGGTTACACCCTCGCGGAGGAGATACCGATCCTGGCTGTCGATCTGTTGATTCCCACCGCTGTCGCGGTGCTGGTTCCCATGGCGGCGCGCCGTGTGCGACGAGAACGGCGGACCGAGACGCCGCCGAAGGCGCCCGGTGTCAGCGTTTGACACGTCCTCGGACGGTGAGGACGGCGAGGCCGAGCAGGGCGGGTTCGGCGAGGCGGGAGGTCATCTCGGCATAGGTGCCGGTGGTGGTGAGGTCCTGGCCGGAGGAGCGGAAGATGACCGAGTTGACGACCACGCGCAGGCTTTTCTCGAACCGTTCGGTGCTGAGGCGTGCGCGGAGAGAGCCGGTGGGGTTGGCGGGGTCGGGCGTGTCGGTGGTCAGCTCCACCCGCCGTCCGGTCACCGTCCCCGTGGAGACCGGACGGGGATCGTCGCCGGGCAGGCCCCACACCATCATCACCAGCAGGGTCGTGGCGATCGAGACCAGCAGCCAGAGCAGCGCCCGGGTGGCGCGCAGACCGTATCCGGACAGGGCCCAGTACACGGTGAGCAGCCATCGTTCGGCCGGCGGAGTGTCCTCGTCCGCGCGGCGCATCACCATCTCGCCGTAGTAGAAGTCCGCCGCGCCCGGTTCGTTCTTCCCGTCCTCGAACGCCTTGCGCAGCGACCGGTACACCGGCGCCAGCACCGCGGGACCCTCCACCTCGTCTCCGTCCGGTGCCGCTGTCCAGCCGGGAGCGGCCGCGCGACGCGCCGCCTGCCAGTGCTGTTCCTCGGCGATGGTGCGCCGCCTGGTGAACCGGACCAGGCGCGGGCCGTGCCGGTGGACTCCACCGGGTGTCCGTGCGAACACCGTGCGTCCCTCCAGCCGCAGTTGGTCCAGGTGCACGGTCCCGGCGAACCGGCATACGGACAGGTCGAGGCCGGTCAGGACCAGGTGACCCGCGTCCACGCCGCGCAGGGACAGGACGCGTACTCTCGCGGGCAGCGCGGTCAGGACGCCCTCCTCCATCGCTCCGCCCAGAGGCAGGGCGAAAGGCCGGGTCCGGGCGGCGATGCTGAGCGGATACTCGAAGACCGCTTCGGTGAAATCGACCGCGGCGTACCGCAGCCGCAGGCCGGCCGTCGACGACCATCTCGTACGGCGGCACACCAGGAGGCGCGCGGCTGCCTCGATGGTCACCGGGCTGCCGAACAACGCGGACGTCAGATCGAACACGCCCGCGCACACCAGCGGGCCCAACTGCGCCGTCCGGTCGAACACGGCGGAGGGAAAGCGAGCGTCACGGGCGAAGGCGGCGGAGTCGAACCAGGCGTCACGGGCGAAGGTGGCCGAGTCGAACCAGGCGTCAGCGGTGAAGGTGGCGGAGTCGAACCAGGCGTCACGGCCGAAAGAGACGACATTGAACCAGGCGACACCGGTGAAAGCGACGGAGTGGAACCGTGCGGCGCCATGGAAGACGGCGGAGAGGAACCGGACCTCTCCGGCGAAGGTGGCGGAGTCGAACCAGGCGTCACCGGTGAAGGCGGCGTAGTCGAAGCGCACTTCACCGCTGAAAGCGACGGAGTCGAACCGGGCGTCACCGGTGAAGACGGCGTGGTCGAACTGGGCAGTCCCGATCTCGCTGAGACCGGTGTCAGATATCCGTAACGCGTCGAGAAGCCGGTGCAGAAGGGCCCCGTCGAGTTCGGTGCCGCGGTGGTCGAGACCGCTGCCCGGCGTGAGGGCGGCGAGGTAGGAGTCGCGCTGGTCCGGAGCGAGATGGGCCAGACACGCGGGGTACGGGGCCACGCGGCGGCCGTGGCAGCCGGCCCGATCGCCTGCCGGGTCGGCTCCGTCGCCACAGTGCGGCCAGTCCGGCGGTGCGGAGGCTGAGGTCATGAAAGTGGGGACATCCGCCGGACGCGAGCGGTCGCCGCCGGGCTCGGGGCCGCCGTCACGTGCGCTGATCGATGCCTGCTGACCACCGGGACATCGTACGGGCCGCCGTGCCGCCGCGGCAGGGCCACAGCTCCGGTCCGGTTGCGCACCGCGCGCTCGGCCGGCACCGACTCCGGCCACAACGGCCCGTGTCTGAGCGGCCCTTCGCCTCTCCGGGCCGCTATGTGTCCGGCCCGGTCGGTGTGTCCGTGGCCAGGTCAGTCGGCGAGGCGCGGGCGCGGGGCCGCTCCGGCGGCCACGCCGAGGCGCTCCAGCAGCAGTCCTTCCCGGGTGGACCAGTGGCAGATCGTCACGCTGTCGGCCCGGCAGCTCTCCATGAGGGCCTCGGCGACCAGTGCGCCGGCCAGGGACTGCTCGGCGCGGTGCCGCGAGATGCCCGGCAGCTTCCCGAGGCGGGCCGGGTCCGCCGCCATGAACAGCGGTACCGTCGCCCGCAGTTCGGACAGCGTGAGCTGCCGTGGTGTACGTACGAGTGTGCTTCGGGCGCCGGCGAGCCGGGCAAGCTGGGCGAACGTCTTGGAACAGGCCAGGACGTGTCCGCCCGGAGCGGCGCGTGGCAGACCGGGCAGCGCCTTCAGCGAGCGGCGCAGATGCCGTCGGACGCCGGCCAGCCGCTTTTCGGAGCCAACGGTGCCGCCGGGCAGCCAGTCGCGGGTGATCCTGCGGGCGCCCAGCGGCAGCGAGTACAGGGCCCCGGGCTGATCCGCGGTACCGGAGGCGATCTCGACGGTTCCACCGCCGATGTCCAGGACCAGCATCGGGCCGGTCACCGTGCCCGCCCAGTGCCGGGCCGCCACATAGGCCAGCCGCGCCTCCTCCTCGCCCGGCAGCACCTGCAGCCGGACACCGGTGGCCCGGGCCACCCGGTCGATGACCTCGTCGCGGTTGGGCGCGTCCCGGATGACGGAGGTGGCGAACGCGAATGCCTCGGGCAGGCGCAGCCTCGGGTCCGTCGCGACGGCCTCGGCCACCGCCCGCTGCACGCTCTTGATTCCGGGCCCGCTCAGCCGTCCGTCCGCGTCGAGGAACATATGCAGTCTCAGCCGGACCTTGCGCGTGAGCACCGGCTCCAGCGTTCCGCCCTTCCGCCGTCGCGCCACAGCGAGCAATGCGCTGTGACAGCCGACATCGAGCACCCCCGCCTGCCGCATCCCCCCACCTTTCCGCACCATGAACTCCCGTTCGCGCGCCGTGCGTTGAGCGCCGGCTCGTGGCCCTCGTCCACGTGCGGCGACCACGGCACGGCAGTAATCCACCCCTCCGTAACCAGTATGTCACCGTCTGTGCGGACGTGGTTGTCCGAGCGGCGCCCGCCGTCGCGATCCGTACTTCTGAACGGCGATCCGGTTGTTCCGTCCGAACGCCGGTGACAGGGTCTGACCATGTCTGACTTCTTCGCGCAGGACGGAACCAAGCTCGCCTACCAGAGGCTGGGAGACGGCGCTCCCGTGGTGTGCCTGGCCGGAGGACCGATGCAGGACTCCGCGTACCTCGGCGATCTGGGCGGTCTTTCCGCGCATCGGCAGTTGATCATGCTGGATCTTCGGGGCACCGGCCGGTCCGCGACACCGGAGAGCGCTGCCTCCTACCGCTGCGACCGGCTCGTCGACGACGTGGACGCCTTGCGCGAGCACCTTGGCCTCGACCGGATGGACCTGCTCGCGCACTCCGCCGGCGCGAATCTGGCGGCGCTGTACGTGGGCCGCCATCCGGAACGTGTCAGCCGGCTCGCGCTGATCACGCCGAGTACCCGGGCCGTCGGCATCACGATCACGGGAGACGTCCGGCGCGAGACCGCGCGGCTCCGCCGGGACGAACCGTGGTTTCCGGCAGCGTTCGCGGCTTTGACGGCGATCACCGAGGAAAAGGGCACCGAGGAGAGCTGGCGGGCCATCGCGCCGTTCTACTACGGCCGTTGGGACGAGGCGGCCCGGAGCCATCAGGCTGCCGGGGACGAGCAGACGAACAGCGAGGCGGCGGCCGTCTTCGGCGCCGATGGCGCCTTCGACCCGGACGCCACCCGAGCCGCGCTCGCACGGTTCGAGCAGCCGGTGCTGCTGCTCGCGGGAGAGGTGGACCTGGCGGCTCCTCCGCGTACCGTGGCCGACTTCACCGGGCTGTTTCCGAACGCCGAGCTCGCCGTTCAGCCCGCGGCCGGACACTTTCCGTGGCTCGACGACGCCGATCGGTTCGTGGCGACCACCGCGGCGTTCCTGGGATGAAAGACCGCCACACCCGAGTGTGGCTCGCTGTAGGCGTCAACACCAAAACTGACACGTCCCGTCTGACCTCGCACGAGATCAGGCGGGCAGCGAGGCGAGCCAGCCGAGCAGGAGCCGATTGACCTCGTCATGGCGTTCCTGCTGGATCCAGTGGCCGCAGCCGTCGAGGATGTGTGCGGAACGCAGGCCGGGCAGAGTGGTGGGATACGCCTTGATCGCATCGGCCAGCCAGATGGTGGAGGCGTCCAGGGCTCCGCCGAGGAACAGGGACGGCTGGGTGATGGGTGCGCCGTCGAAACCGGCGAGGTCCTGCCAGTCCCGGTCCATGTTCCGGTAGCGGTTGAGCGCCCCGCTCATGCCGCTCCGTTCGAACTCCCCGGCGTAGACGTCGAGATCGTCCTGACTGAGCCAGGCGGGCAGCCGTCCGGCGGGGAACCGGTCACGGAGCTTTCCTCCCCGGCTCACGAAGTGCGGGTCCGGCGAGCCGGGAGTGGGCATGGTGTCGGCGGACAGGGCGGCGTAGAAGCCGGCCAGCCAGCCGCGGACATCGGGCTCGATCTCGGCTTCGGCCCGGCCGGGCCGCTGGAAGTAGGAGACGTAGAACTCCTCGTCGCCGCCCATCTCCGCGAAGACCTCGCTGGGCCGAGGTCCGCCGCGCGGGGTGTAGGGCACGCTCAGCAGAGCCACCGCACGGAAGACGTCCGGTCTGGCCAGCGCGGAGCCGGCGGCGATGTTCGAGCCCCAGTCATGGCCGACGATCACCGCTGACTCCTCGCCGAGGGCGTGCACTACGGCGACGTTGTCCTCGACGAGGTCAAGCATCCGGTACGCGGCCGCGCCGTCGGGTTTGGAGGAGCGCCCATAGCCGCGGACGTCGATGGCGACCGCGCGGTACCCGGCTGCCGCCAGTACCGGCAACTGGTGGCGCCAGGAGTACCAGGACTCGGGAAACCCGTGCACCATCAGGACCAGTGGCCCGCTGCCCTCTTCCACCAGGTGTGTCCGGCCTGCCGGCGAGGAGACCAGGCGGTGTACGCCTTCCGTGGCCCGGCTGTGCTGAAGCATGGATTCTCCGGCTCTTTCGTTCTGCGGCATGCCGTACGCACGAGCGGACCGGCGCCGCTCGCGGCCCGCCGCCCGACGGCTCGGACGACGAGCATGCGACGAACGGCGCGATTGTCGCGAACCTTGTTGCTGCTCCGGCAAACCAGCTCTGCTCGGCTCCGGCCTTTCGGCGGCCGGGAATCCACCGGCCGGGCTCTCTCAGCGAGACACATCCGGTTACGAGCGAGCGGTGACTTCCTCGTGGTACGCGTCGCCGAAGCGATCGGCCATCGTCTTGATCTCGGTGTCGGAGCTGACCAGCGGCGGCGCGAAGATCACGGTGTCGCCCGTCGCGCGCAGCAGCAGACCCTGTTCCACCGCTTTCGCGGCCATGAGCGGGCCCAAGCGGCCTTCCGGCAGCCCATGGGCGGCCGCGTCAAACGTGACGGCACCGAGGAAGCCATAGGTGCGGACATCGCGGACCAGATCCGCGTCACGAAACGTGCCAAGGGCGTCAGCCAGCACCGGCGCGACGGCGCGCACATGGCCCGGGATGTCGCGTTCCTTGAGGATGGCGAGATTCTCACGGGCCACGGCCGCCGCCACCGGATGCCCGGAATAGGTGAAACCATGGCCGAACGAGCCGGAGTTCGCGGAACCCTGGGCGAGAGCGGCGTACACCCGCTGTCCCACCATGACCGCGGAGATCGGCAGGTACGAAGAGGAAAGCCCCTTGGCGAAGGTGATCATGTCCGGACTGAGATTGAATTCTGTGGTCCCGAACATAGAACCGGTGCGGCCGAATCCAGTGACCACCTCATCGGCTATGAAAAGAATGTCGTGGCGCGCCAGAACCTCCTGAACCCGGCGGTAATAACCAGTCGGAGGGATGATGATTCCGCCCGCGCCGAGAATTGGTTCGCCGATGAACGCGGCGATCGTGTCAGCGCCTTCGGTGGCGATGAGATCCTCAAGCCGCGAGATGAGCCAGTCGACGAACTGGTCATCTGTCAGGTTGTTCGCACGAGCGTCGAGCGGGTCGGGGCACGGCACCTTCAGGAATCCGGGCAGCGGGATGCCGAATCCGTCGTGGATCTGAGCGATGCCGGTGGCCGAGGCGGTGGCCACGGTGGTCCCGTGATAGCCCTTTTGATGAGAGATGATCTTCGTGCGTCCAGAACGCCCCAGGCTTCGGTGGTAATACCACGCGAATTTGAAAGCACTGTCATCCGCCTCGGATCCCGAGTTCGCGAAGAAGGTGCGCCCCATGGTAATGGGTGCGATCTCGGCGAGATCGTCGGCCAGCGCCATCGAGACGTCGGTCGTGCGGTGATCGAAGGACGGATAGAACGGCAGCTTGGCCATCTGGTCCGCGGCCGCCTTGATGAGGCGGGGCTCGCCGTAGCCGAGATTCGTGCAGAGAATTCCGGAGACGCCGTCGAGATAGGCGTTGTCCTCGCTGTCCCACACCGTGATGCCTTCGCCGCGCACAATGACATGCGGCGGAGTTTCCAGGCCGAGAGCGGTGTGGGGTTCGAGCATGGTGGACGTCTGCGGTTCGAGCACGGTGGACGAGCGCTGAGACATGGGAACTCCCTGCGGGTTGCGAGTTGCATTCTCAGAGTGACGACAATGAGCCCCCCAACCGAATACCGGCACTTTCCGTGGTACACGAAAGGACCTCGAACGGCAAACAGCACGCCGTTTTTCCGGCGCCCGCGCGACCGGAGAGTGAGTCCCGGGAGGTGTTGCCCCGAGAGCCGAAGCGCGGGACGGTGCCGCAAAGCACCGTCCCGCGCTTCTCGCGAACTTTCGGGAGGATCGCTTGTCGAGCCCGCTCAGTCCGTCCGGCCGCGCGGGCCCGGTCTCTCGGCGCTTTTCGCCGACGGTGCGTCAGACCGGCTTCAGCCCCGGGTCGCCGGTCTCGGTGACAAATGAACCGGCCGTACTGACCGGGGCATTCGGCGTCGTCACGGCGGAGACCGTTCTGAAGTCGGCCCTGGCCCGGTCGTTGCCGAGGGTGACGGTCACATAGCCGCGTCGTCCGTTGTAGAACTTCATGTGCGGGTTGGCCTGGAGATAGGTGTCGTAGTTGGACGGCCTGTCCGAGCCGTCCTTGCCGCTGCTGATGGAGGTCGCCACGATTTCGGTGCCGACGGTGCGGGAGTCCGGGTCGTTCCAGTCCTTCTTCAGGTCGTAGGCGTTGGCGACATGGACGTCTCCGGTCAGCACCATGAGGTTGTCCAGTCCGGCCGCCTCGGCGCCGTCCATGAGGCGTTGGCGTGAGGCCGGATAGCCGTCCCACGAGTCCATCGACAGCTTGAAGTCGGCGGTCGGCAGGCTGCGGCGCTGGGAGAATGTCACCTGCTGCGGTATGACGTTCCAGGTCGACCGGGAGTTCTTCCAGCCGTCCAGCAGCCACCGCTCCTGGGTCCCGCCGGTCAGGGTGCGCGCCGGGTCCTCGGACTCGGGGCCCGGGGTCTGCCAGCCGTCGCCGTATGCCTGGTCGGAGCGGTACTGCCGGGTGTCCAGGATGTCGAACTGCGCGAGGCGGCCGAAATACAGCCGGCGGTAGAGCCGCATGTCCGGCCCGTCGGGCTGCTGCGGCTTGCGCAGTGGCTGGTTCTCCCAGTACGCGCGGTAGGCCGACGCCCGGCGGAGCAGGAACTCCTCCGGCGGCACATCGTTCTCGGGTGTCTCGTCGGCGTAGTTGTTCTCGGTCTCGTGGTCGTCCCAGGTGACGACAAAGGGATGCGCGGCCTGTGCGGCCATCAGGTCCGGGTCCGACTTGTAGAGCGCGTAGCGCAGCCGGTAGTCCTCCAGCGTGACCGTCTCGCGGTTGAAGTGCGCGGGCAGCCGGCGGTCGGTGTAGTTCCTGGCACCGCCGACGGCGGTCACCGCGTACTCGTACAGGTAGTCGCCGAGGTGGAAGACGACATCGAGGTCTTCCTCGGCGAGGTGCTTGTACGCGGTGAAGTAGCCGTCGTGGTACGCCTGGCAGGAGACCGCGGCGAGCCTGAGCTCGGTGATCCGGGCGCCGCGGGCGGGCGCGGTGCGGGTGCGGCCGACCGGGCTGATCCAGGCACCGGTGCGGAAGCGGAAGTAATACACCCGGTCGGAGTCCAGGCCGGACACGTCGATGTGCACGCTGTGGTTGAACTCGGGGTGGGCGTCGACCGTGCCGTGCTTGACGACGCGCGTGAAACGGGAGTCGTTGGCGACCTCCCAGCGAACGGAGACTCTTTTCGCCGGGAGGCCGCTGCCGGACTCGTAGGGGCTGGGCGCGAGGCGGGTCCAGAGCACCACGCCGTTCGGCCGCGGCTCGCCGGAGGCGACGCCGAGGGTGAACGGGTCGCTCTTGATCTTCGCGGCGTCGAGTTCGGCGGCGCTCGCGGTGCCGGCGGCCGGCAGATTGACGGCGAAGGCCAGCGCGACGGCTGCCCCGGTCCCGGTGAGGAACCGGCGGCGGCCGAAGTCCGCCGCGGCGGCCCTGAGGTCGGAGGAGTGAGTGCCCGGCGCGTTGCGGTGTACAGGAGTCATATGCCCTTCCCTGACTGCGGTGGTGACAGGCATTGCAGTCAGGCGCGGAGGCGAACCGCTGTCGTGCACCCGACATCCGTATGGCCGCTGCGTGAGTTGCCCGTGCCGCGCCAAAGGGCACGCCAAAAGGCGAGTTGAGTCACCGGATGTACGGGACGCGCTGGGCGGGCGCGAGTCGGGCCCCTTCAGGAGCCGCGGAAGCCGGCCCGTGGCGGGCCGCCGTCGGTCAGCCGGCCGGTGCCAACTCGGCGATCAGGCCGCGGACGCGCTGTTCGATCGCGTCGCGGATCGGACGGACCGCGTCCAGGTCCTGTCCGGCCGGATCGTCCAGTTTCCAGTCGAGGTACTTCTTTCCGGGAAAGACCGGACACGCGTCTCCGCAGCCCATCGTGATCACCACGTCGGACGCCCGCACGGCCTCCGTGGTCAGGACCTTCGGCGTCTCGGCGCTCAGATCGACACCGGCCTCCCGCATCGCCTCCACCACGGCGGGACTGACCGTCTCGGCCGGTGCCGAGCCGGCCGAGCGGACCACGACACGGTCGCCCGCGAGGCGGGTGAGGAAGGCGGCGGCCATCTGGGAGCGGCCGGCGTTGTGCACACACACGAACAGCACGGACGGCTTGGAGGTATCAGACACGGACGGAACCTTCTTCGGCGGCGGCCGGCTCGGCGGCGCTGGTGGTCGGTTGAGGAAAGAAGCGGCGGGCGGCCAGGGCGACATGGACCAGGCCGACCAGGACAGGCACCTCGATCAGCGGGCCGACGACTCCGGCCAGGGCCTGCCCCGAGGCGGCGCCGAAGGTCGCGACGGCGACGGCGATGGCGAGTTCGAAGTTGTTGCCCGCGGCGGTGAACGCCAGTGTCGTGGCGCGCGGATGATCCAGCCCCACGGCCCTGCCCAGGGCCATGGATCCGGCCCACATCACGGCGAAGTACACCAGCAGTGGCAGTGCGATCCGCAGGACGTCCACGGGCCGCGAGGTGATGGCGTCGCCCTGGAGGGCGAAGAGTACGACGATGGTGAACAGCAGTCCGTGGAGAGCGAACGGCCCGATCCTCGGAAGCAGCCTGGATTCGTACCAGGCGCGGCCTCTGGCCCGCTCGCTGAGGCGCCGGGTGGCGAATCCGGCCAGCAGCGGAATACCGAGGAAGATCAGGACGGAGCGCCCGACCTCCAGGACGGAGATGTCCAGTCCGGTCCGGTCCAGGCCGAGCAGACCGGGCAGCACCGTGAGGTAGAACCAGCCGAGCAGGCTGAACGCGACCACCTGGAACAGGGAGTTGAGTGCGACGAGGACGGCTGCGGCTTCGCGGTCGCCGCGGGCGAGATCGTTCCAGATGATGACCATCGCGATACACCGCGCGAGACCGACGATGATCAGGCCGGTCCGGTACTCGGGCAGGTCCGGGAGGAAGATCCAGGCCAGCGCGAACATCAGCGCGGGGCCGACGATCCAGTTCAGCAGCAGGGAGGGAATGAGCAGGCGGCGATCGCGGGCGACGGCGCCGAGACGGTCGTAACGGACCTTGGCCAGCACCGGATACATCATCATCAGCAGGCCCAGCGCGATCGGCAGCGAGACGCCGGTGACAGTGACCTTCGCCAGCGCGTGCCCGAGGCCGGGCACGAGCCGTCCCAGGCCCAGGCCGACGGCCATCGCGATCAGGATCCAGACGGCCAGCAGGCGATCCAGGAACGACAGCCGGGCGGCGGCCGGCCTCGCCTCGGTGGCCGCGGAACTCACAGCGCGGCCCCGTCGGGCCCGGTCGGCGGCGGACCGGCGGGACGGGTGAGCACACCGGCGAGCTTGTCGGTCATCTCCGGCAGCAGCCGGTAGTACACCCACGTCCCGCGCCGCTCGGAGTCGATCAGACCGGCCTCCCGCAGAAGCTTGAGATGGTGGGAGATGGTCGGCTGGGACAGCTCGAAGGCCGGAGTGAGGTCGCAGACGCAGACCTCTCCGCCGGCCCGGGAGGCGATCATCGACAGCAGCCGCAGCCGCACCGGATCACCCAGGGCCTTGAAGACCTTCGCCAGTCCGGCCGCCTGGTCCTCGTCCAGCGGAGCGGTCAGCAGCGCCGGGCAGCAGGCATCCGCGTCGTCCTGGCCGAGCACCAGGAGCTCTTGTTTCGACATGCTTCTATGTTGACGTTTTTCGATCCAGTGCGCAAGGCTGTATCGATGCATATCGATGCGGCCGGTCGTGATGCGCCGCGACTGCCGCCGCGAGCTGATCCATCAGGGATTACGGGACAGCCCGTAGCATCCGCGGGTATGACGAGCCCCGACCAGAGCCTTCGCCCTTTCCGCGTCGCCATTCCCCAGGACGACCTGGACGATCTGCACGAGCGTCTCGATCGCACCCGCTGGCCCGACGAGTTGCCCGGAGTGGGCTGGGCCTACGGCATCCCGCTCGGCTATCTGAAGGAACTCGCGCGATACTGGCGGCACGAGTACGACTGGCGGGCCGCGGAAGCCGAGTTGAACGAATGGCCGCAGTTCACCACCACGATCGACGGGGCCAACATTCATTTCGCTCATGTCCGGTCGCCGGAACCGGACGCGACTCCGTTGATCATGACGCACGGCTGGCCCGGTTCCATCATCGAGTTCGCGCAGGTCGCCGGACCGCTGACCGATCCACGGGCCCATGGCGGCGATCCGTCCGACGCCTTCCATCTGGTGCTGCCGAGCATCCCCGGGTTCGGGCTGTCCGGGCCGACGCGGGAGACCGGCTGGGAATTCCGCCGAGTCGCCGCCGCGTTCGCCGAGTTGATGAGCCGCCTCGGCTATCGCGCGTACGGTGCTCAGGGCGGCGACTGGGGCGCGGCCATCTCCCGGGAGCTCGGGCGTACGCACACCGACGAGGTCATCGGCGTACATCTGAACCTGCTGCCGGGTGCCGCCGCGACCGAGGAGCCCGACGCCGAGGAACTCCGCACACTGAGTCCGGCGGAACGCGCGCGCACGATCGCCTCCTGGGAGCGCGGCCGGCGGTGGAACCGCGACCGCCAGGGTTACGCCGACATCCAGTCCACCCGGCCGCAGACACTGGCATACGGGCTGACCGACTCGCCGGTCGGCCAATTGGCCTGGATCGCGGAGAAGTTCAAGGAGTGGACGGATTCGCGGGACCGCCCGGAGGACGCGGTCGACCGCGACCAGCTCCTCACCAATGTGATGCTGTACTGGCTCACCGGCACGGCCGGCTCGTCCGCCCGGATCTACTACGAGCGAGCGCATGCCCACTACTGGGGCGCACCGCCGGAGCCGTCGGCCGCGCCGACCGCACTGGCCGACTTCCCGCACGAGAATTTCGTACCGCTACGGCGCATCGCGGAGCGGACGAACAACATGGTGCAGTGGACCGAGTACGACCGTGGCGGGCATTTCGCCGCGATGGAGCAGCCGGATCTGCTGGTCGCCGATGTACGGAGATTCTTCCGGGAACTGGCCGGCCGGCCGCCCGGCGGACCCGGCGCCGACGGAGGCCGGTGAGCCGGTCGAGGACCGGGGACTTCGCAGGGCGTGAACGCGCCGTGACGGCAGGTGTTCGACGGAACCGTCACGATCGGCACCACCTCCTCACCGTCACCTTGTTGTGGGAGACTGCGCTGGTCAGGTGGCGGTGGGGGTGTGTATGAGCGGGCCGGACGAGTCTTTCGCGGCAGCGCGGGGCAGTGGCGGGGAACGTTGTCACGGCCGTCCGTGTCCCGGGACGGTTCGCCGACCGCCCGCCCCGGCCCCGGTGGCCGGTCCGGTTCGCCGCGCGCCCTGTTTCGCACCTGACGTTGTCCCGTCTGTATCCATCGCGCTACGGAGCTCGTCATGACAGCAGGTACTCCCAAGCCCCAGATCGACACCAGCAAGCCTCATCCCGCGCGTGTCTACGACTGGCTCCTGGGCGGCAAGGACAACTATCCAGTGGACCAGGAGGTGGGGGAGAAGCTTCCGGCAGAGGCGAAGGACGCCGCGCGCCAGAACCGCGATTTCATGCGCCGCGCGGGCGCTTGGCTGGCGAGCACCGGCGTGGACCAGTTCCTCGACATCGGTACGGGCATCCCGACCGAGCCCAACCTGCACCAGATCGTCCAGGAGATCGTGCCGGCCGCGCGCATCGTCTACACCGACAACGATCCCATCGTCCTTCGGCACGCGGAGGCCCTGCTGATCAGCAGGCCGGAAGGCATGACCGACTACATCCAGGCGGACGTGCGCGAGCCGCAGGTGATCCTCGAACACGCCCGGGGCTTCCTGGACTTCGACCGGCCGGTCGCTCTCTCGCTCATCGCTCTGATGCACTTCATTCCGGACAGCCAGGACGCGCACGACATCGTGCGCACCCTGGTGGACGCGCTGCCCTCCGGAAGCTATCTGGTGCTGTCCCACGCGGCCTCGGACCTCTTCCCGGAGCTGTCGGACCGGGTCACCGCCGAGTACGCGAAGGGCGGTATCCAGCTCGGCTTCCGTGACCGTGCCGGGGTCGGCCGCTTCTTCGAAGGGCTCGACCTGGTCGAGCCCGGCCTGGTGACGGCGCCGGAGTGGTTCAGGGACACGTCCGCTCCGCAGGCGGAGGACAGCGGCATCTACGCCGGAGTGGCCCGCATTCGCTGATCCCGTGTCAGATCCCGTCCGGCGGACGGGCATTCCTCCGGCCGGCAGCGATACCGGCCGGCCGGAGCCGGCGTCGCACGCGGAGGACCCGGGGCGTGGCCTCGCGACACCGTCCACCGTTGTGGTCGGCCGGTGTCGCGACGGCGCTCCGGGCCCGCGAGGTCCGAGGAGAAGTGCGAAGAGAGGTCCGAGGAGACGGGCCTCAGCCGGCCCGGGCCGCCAGCTCCGCCTCGGGACGGGTCGGCACCGGCTTCTCCGCGCCGTCCTTCGCGTCGTCCTTCGTGACGGTCAGCGGGTCGTTCGCCGCAGGCGTTCGCGAGGTTTCCTCCGCCTCGGCCGGATTCGCCGGCCGGGCGGCTCCGGCCGTCTCGTCGTCCTGCTTCGCGACCGGGTGGCGCAGCGCCGCCAGCGCGGCCAGCGGAGCGATCAGCGCCACCGCGCCGCACACCATCCAGGTGGTCCTGAGGCCGATCGTCAGCGAGAGGCTGCCGAAGAGGGCGATGGAGATCGGACCGGTGCCGATGCTCGCGAGCGTCAGTGTCGACATGGCCGCGCCCATCTTGGCCTTGGGAGCGGCCTGTTGGTAGACCGTCACAATGGCCGGACCGTTCAGCCCGGCCATGATGCCGACCGCGCACCCTGTCACCGCGATGGCGATGACCGACGGCATCAGCGCCATGAGCAGGATGCCGATCGCGATGCCCGCGCCGCTGACGACGAACCGGACCACCACGGGAATGCGGTGCGCGAGGACCGCGCCGGTGGCGCTGGAGACCAGGGCTCCCGAGCTGAACGCCGCGATGATCACGCCGATGGCGGAGACACCCCAGCCACGCTCCTGGACCAGCAGGGGCATCGCCACCTCGATCGGCCAGCCGAAGGCCATGTCGAGGCAGAGGGCGCACACGAAGGTCCAGCGCAGCCGAGGGTGCGAGGCGAGCAGACGCAGGCCGTCGCCCGAGGACTTCACCAGGCTCTTGCCGGGCGTGCGCTCCGGCGGCCGCATGCCCTTGGTGACGACGAACAGGGTGCCGAGCGAGATCGCGCAGGTGACGGCCGCCACCAGCAGCGCCTCCCAGAGTTCGCCGGTGGCGATCATCCAGGCGCCGACCGGTGAGCCCACGATCGGCGAGACCCGCGACACCATCGCGTAGAGGGAGTTCGCGCGAGGCAGTTGGTCATGGGTGGCCAGGTGCGGGATGACCGAACCCGCCGACGGACTGGCGAGCCCGAACAGCACTCCGTCGAACAGGACGATGACGATCAGCGGCCAGAGCGAACGCACCGAGGAGACGGTGACGGTTCCCGCCACCAGCAGCACGACCCGGGCCGCGTTCGTGCGCAGCAGGACGAAGCGGGGACCGAACCGGTCGGCGACCGCGCCACCGAAGACCAGCATCACGGCACGAGGGATCGTCGCGGCGAGCATCAGTGTGGTGACCGCGCTCGCACCGCCGAGCTGGATGGCGGTCCAGCTCATCGCGATGAGCAGCACGTAGTCGCCGCCCATCGCGGCCCCTTGACCGGCGACCAGCGCGTTGATCCTCCGCCACTGGATCGGCGGCTGAGTGCCGGTGGCGGGTGGCCCGGATACGTCGGTCTTCTTCATGGACACGCCTGTTCTAGGAGAGGAGGGTCAGTCGGTTTCGGAGCAGGGATCGCCATGGGCGTCGCACGGTTCGCCGGAGGCGTCCGGCCACCGGTCGGGCAGCGGCAGCCGGACCGTGCCGCAGCCGCCGTGCAGCGCGTTCTCGACCGCCCGGGCGGCGGCGAGCTGTTCGCTCGCGGCCAGGGTGCAGCCGCGCGCGAGCGGCGCGTTCGAGGTGATTTCGAGATGACCACCGAGATATCCGCGGCCCTGGGCGTCGAGTGCCTTTCCGGCCGCCCGGATCACCGCCGTACGGTGCGCGGGCCGGCTGGTCAGTCCCGGGATGTCCGAGGGAGTGAACCGCACGCACACGGTGTACGCGCCGCCTCTTCCTGTCTCCGCCTCGCGCCGGCGTGTCCGGTCCGCCGAGGACGCCGGTGCGGGGCGGGTGAGCGTGGTGCTTCTGACCGCTGTGCAGGACCGGGGACGGGAGGGCCGGTGTGTGGTCATCTTCTTCACTCCCTCTGCGGCCACGGGTCTCCGCGCGACCGCTGGAATCTGAACGGTAGGAAATCGAGCGTCTGAGCCGCGGCGCTTGACGGGGCAGGTGGCGGGCAGTTTCCGGGCTCGGGTCCGGGCGGACGCCAGTCCCAGTCGAAGATCCGCGGCCGGCGGGCCGCGTCGCCGAGCGTGGCGAGCGCGGCGACGAATCCGGGCGGCGCCGGCAGATCGCGCAGAGTCCAGCTCTGACCCGCCATGGGTCCCGCGCCGTGCACGGTGCCCGTGGTGAGGACCCGCAGACCCAGCCCGTCGAGCAGCCGGCCGCCACTCGCCTTGACACATGCCTCCTTACGGGACAGCAGCCGGTGGTAGACGGCCCGGGAGTCGTACGGCCGGTCCTGAGCGGCGACGCCGGCCGCCTCGTCCGGCGGCAGGAACCGTCCGGCCAGTGCCGCCGCGGCGGTGTGCTCCTCGATCCGCTCGATGTCCACTCCGACCGGATCCGGCAGGCACACCGCGAGCAGCGCGTGGTCCGCCGAGCGGCTCAGGCTCCACTGCCACTGGCTCAGCGCACCGCCGAACTCCGGCTTTCCGTGCCGCCCGGCCGACCAGTGCAGCGCGCACCCGGCGATCCCGAGATAGCCGCCCAGGATGGTCCTGGTCGCGCCGTGCGCCAGGACGTACCGCCGCGCCGTCGGTCCGTCCCGCATCCGTGCGGCCCGGCGCCGCTCGTGCGCGTCGAGCAGGGGCGCGGCCAGGCGGACGGTTTCGTCGTCCACGTCCAGCCGGATGTACCAGATGTCCGCGCCGCGCGGTACTCCGGGCGAGTCGGCCATCGTCACATGGACCTCGCCGCAGTTGGGGCAGGGCTTCACCGGGCCGGAGGCAAAGTCCGCCCACAACTCCGGCTCAGGCGGCAGGCCGGCCATCGGTCAGCCGTCCCCGCAGATAGCCCTGGGTCAGAGTGAGCCGCTGCACATTGCTGGTGCCCTCCATGAACTCGAAGGCACGGGCGTCCCGCGCCCACTTGTCCAGCAGCGGGTGTTCCCAGCGCGCGCCGGGACCGAACAGCCGCAGGGCCAGGAGTGTGGATTCCTCCGCCAGCCGGGTGGCCCGGATCTTGGCCGCCGAGGCGAGAGTGCCGTCGCCGGGATCGCGGTCGGCGGCGTGCGCGGCCGCCAGGACCATCGCCCGGGTGCCTTCGAGCCGGTCTGCGAGGTCGGAGAGCTGATGCCGCTCTCCGGCGCTGAGCCGGCGCCGGTGCTCGGCCGCGTAGTCGTGGGCGCCCTGGGCGACACCGAGGGCGAAGGACGCGACGACCGGGCGGTAGCGGTTGAAGGTGCGGACCGCCGACCACATGCCGCCACGTGTCGCGGAGCGGTGCCGGCCGAGCAGGTCCTCCTCCGCGACCGGTACGTCGCGCATCCGCAGTTCGCTGAGCTGGAGGCCGCGCAGACCGAGGGTGTCCAGCGGGACACCGGTGAAGCCGGCCGTGCCGGACTGCAGCAGTACCGCGACAACACCCAGTGGTCCGGCGTGCCGGCGGGCGAAGACCACACCGATTCCGGCGCGGGCGCCATTGCCCACGAACCGTTTGGTGCCGTTGAGCAGCAGGCCGCCTCCGGCGCCGTCCGGGCTCAGCGCCGTCCGCATACCGGCCGGGTCCGAGCCGTGCGCCGGTTCGGTCATCCCGAAGAAGGTCCAGGTGGGACGGTCCGCGAGCAACTGGTAGTAGCGGTCGCGCTGTGGCTGGTCGGCGATGTCGGCGATGACGAAGCCCGACATCGACGGGCCGGGCAGCGCCAGTACGGCGGCGGCGTCGACCCGGGCCAGCTCCTCCATGACGACGACCTGTTCCACACAGCGGTCCATGTACACCGGCCGGCCGCGGACCCGCAGCGGGTCCGGGTTGTACTCGGCGGGCATTCCTATCAGTTGACGCCACGGCAGTTCTCCGCTGAGCAGCGCGGTCGCGCGGGACGGGTCGCGGTCCAGTTCGAGCGCGGTGGCGCCCAGGGTCGCGGCGTGTTCCCGGCCGAGCGCGCGCAGATCGGACAGGAAGCCGTTGTCGGTGGTCATGGCCGCTCCGGGTCGGTTGACGGTGCGTAGGTGTCGGCGAGCAGTTCCGATACGCGTACCTCGCTGCCGGGCCCTCCGGTCAGATAGCCCGTCGCGCCGAACAGATGCAGACAGATCCGGCCGGTCTCGTCCAGGCTCCGGTGCACCCGGCGCAGTGTGCGCGCGGTCGGCGGACCGCCGAGCAGGGCACGGGCCTCGGTGGTGCCGCCGACGGCGTCCGCGAGCATGGCCCTGACCAGCGCGAGGTTGAGGGTGACCGTGTTCTGGACGGTCCGGCCGCGCAGATGGGCGGCCGCCTGTTCCACGAGCCGGTCGGCGAGCCCGAGCCTGATCCAGGCCAGGCCGGTCGGCCAGGCTCCCGGTGTGTCGCCGGCCGGCACGGGTCCGGAACCGGCGACGCGTAGAGCGATCATCTCCTGTTCTCCGGACGGGATCCGGCCCAGGAATTCCTCGGCGGCGCCGCTCTCCCGGGCACGCGGACCGGTCGGCGTCTCATGGCGGTCGCACACCGCCTCGACCGTCAGCGGTACGAATACATGCCCGCCGGGACCGGCCGGCAGCACACCGGGGACGGCCTCGGTGTGCAGCAGGACAAGAGCGGCCGCCGCGCCGTGCTCGTACGCCGCGTCCCGGTAACGGCGCGGATCGCTCCGCACGGGGTCCGCCGGCGCGACGACCGGGTCGCCGCTGAGTGGCGTTGTCGCTGTGTCGCTCATTCGGCGCCTTCCTTCTGTCTCGACTGCGCGTGGGCCGCCATGGACGGCTCGGCCGGCAGTGTGATCCGCACACTGCAGAGGTAGGGGAGTACGGGGTCACGGTCGGCGATCAGGATCTGTCCGCCTGGCGCGTCGCCGCGTTCGAGAAGCGCGGCGAGGGCCAGCCAGACGCCGGCGCAGGGATGGCCCTCCGCCGCCCTGGTCAGCCTTACGTCCGGGCCGGGCACCAGATCGCCGAGGCCGGCGCCGGCCACGAGCACCCGTGCTTCCCGCTCGGCGGGCCCGCTCCCCGCGGCGGGCCGCGCAGCGTCGGACGGAGCCGCCGCGCCGCCGCGGCCGGTCGCGGTGATCAAGGGACGGTCCAGCGGCATTGTGCCTCGCGGGCCGAGCAGCAGGGCCACCGCGACATCGCGCGCGGGCCGCACCGCCTTGTCGTCGGGCGGCAGTGTGCTCTGTTCCATGACCAGCACGAGCGCACGGTGCGAACTGCCGCTCGCCAGCCGGTCGACGGCGATCCGCAAGGCGGTGAAGGGGCCCGCGACGCCCTGTTCGGAGATGCCCATCAGCAGTGGGTCGCCCGGGACCAGATCGGACAGCAGGGAGGCGGGGAAGCTCTGGTGCCGGCAGTCGGGGCTGGCGTCGACGGTGATGATGAGGTCGATGCCGGCCAGTTCGGCGGCGAGTTCCCGGTGGATCACCCGGACCATGTCGTGGTAGCTGACGGCGACGCCGTCCTCCAGCCACGAGAAGTCTCCGAGCGGGCCGTAGATCGACTCCACATGGTCCCGGTAGGCCCGCTGATCGTTTGATTCGGAGCCGCGGTCGGCGGCGGTGAAGGCGAACGGGATGACGCGTTCGAGGCGAAGTCCGGCCGCGCCGCCTTGCGCGGCCGGACTCCGTCGGGTCCCCGAGTGGCCCGTGGCCGGCACGGGTCAGCGGCTCTCGGCGATGTAGTCGGCCAGCGCGCCGACGCTCTCCAGGTGGCTCTGCTGCAGGCTCTCCGGGTCGACCTCCATGTCGAGGCCGTCCTCCAGAGCCATCAGCAGGCCCAGCACACTGGTGGAGTCGAGGCTCAGATCGTCGAAGAGGCGGGTCTCCTCGGTGACATCGGTGAGTTCCTTGCGCAGCACGTCCGAGAGGGCGACGACGATGGCGTCGATGATCTGGCGGCGGTCGGTGTCGATGGCGGTGGTGGTCATGGTGTGTTCCTGCCGTTTCGGTGGTTGACGGGACTGGCTTACGGGACTGGCTTACGGGACTGCGGTGCGACGGACCGCGGCGAACGCCGTTGTCCGGTGGAGGAGGACGGGAGGAGCCGGCGGTGGCGGGTCAGCCGCCGAAGTCGTGCCGGATCTGCGGGGCGAGCATGGCCTCCGCGTCGTCACGGGTGCGGATGAGGCGTGCCTCGCCCGCGTGGACCAGCACCTCGGCCGGATATCCGTGGCTGAGGAAGTACACCGGCGAGGCGGTCGGTCCGTACGCGCCCGAGCGCTCCACTCCGACGATGTCGCCGGGACCCAGGTCGGCGGGGAGTTCGACGGCCTTGCCGATGGTGTCGTTGGGTGTGCAGAGCGGACCGGTCACATTCCACGGTGTGTTCTCCGCGGCGCTCGCCCGATTGAGCAGCCGCATCGGGAAGTTGCGCTTGACGTACGAGCCGATACCGACGGCCGCCATGTGGTGGTTGGTCCCTCCGTCGGCCACGGCGAAACGCTCACCCATGGACTCCTTGGTGTAGCGGACCTCCACCGCGTACAGACCGCTGTGCCCGACCAGATAGCGGCCCAGCTCCATCACGAGCCGGGTGCCGGGATGCCGTGCGCCGAAGTCCTCGAACACCGGGTTCAGGCGCTCGGTGAGCCTGGCGACATCCAGGTCGCGCTCCTTCGGGAAGTACGCGACGCCCAGGCCACCGCCGACATCGACCACATCGAGCGGGACATTCAGCCGCTCCGACAGCCGCTCGGCGAGTTCGAGGATCCGGCCGGAATTCTCGGCTATCACCTCCTCGTCGAGGAAGCGGGTGCCCATGTACGCCTGGAAGCCGGTCACCCGCACCGAGGTGTGCCGGGCGGCGAGATCGGGCGCGGCCATCAGCGCGTCCTCGTCGATGCCGAACTGCCGTGGTTTGCCGCCCATGGTCAGGCCGCCGCCCTTGACCGCGAAGCTCGGATTGACGCGCAGTACCACCCGGGCATGGGTGCCGAGTCCGGCGGCCACCTCGTCGATCAGCGCGAGTTCGCCGAAGGACTCACAGATGACGGTGATGTCCTCCTTGAGGCACGCGGTGATCTCGGTGCGGCTCTTGCCCGGTCCGAGGAACATGATCTGGTCGGCGGGCACACCGGCTCGCTGCGCGGTGAGGAGCTCGGCCAGCGAGGAGACCTCGGCGCGGGCGCCGAGCGAGTGCAGCAGCGCGCAGATACTGATGTTGGGATTGGCCTTGAGCGAGTAGAACATCTCCACGGAAGGGTGGAGCAGCTCACGCAGCCCGTTGAACTGGCGGGCGATGACATCGCCGTCGTACACGTAGAGCGGGGTGCCGAATCGCTCGGCCAGTTCGGTGACGGTGATGTTCTGTACGGTGTGGGGCCCGGGGGACTCAGACACGGGATCGGCTCTCCTTCTGCACACTCTGTGCTACGGCGTTGTCGAGTTCGGTCAGTTCGGCCTCGGAGCCGGCGATCAGCAGGCCGTACAGACGGCCGTTGCGGGTCCGTCCCGCGTCCTCGCCGGTGATCGCGGCGTTGACCGTCGCGAAGTTGTTGACCAGCAGGCCGCGCCCGGTCTCCGTGCTGAACAGCAGATCGCCGAGGCGTGCGCGCAGACGCGTGAACGGGACGGCGCCGGTGAGTGACAGTTCGTACTGCCGGGCCAGCGCGACATCGCCGGGGCGCATGAACCGCTCCTGGAGGCTGGTCTGGTAAGTGGACATGTTGTTACGGGCGTTGATCTCCAGGACCGGCAGCAGGCCGCCGTCCGCGGTGACGATCGCGTCCACGCCGACCACACCGTGGAAGCCGTCGGCGGCGAGCCGGGCGCCGATCAGAGTGGCGCAGCGCTCGATCTCGGCGGTGTGCTCGTCCGGGATACGGGCGGGGATGCGGTGTCCCTTGTGTACGCCTCGCTCGGTGAGCGCCTCCTTGACGAAGTCGAAGCGGACCGAGCCGTCCCGTCCCACGGTGAAGTGGTAGTTGAGATCGACGGCCTTGTCGGCCCACTCCTCGATCACCACCGAGATCCGCGGATCGCCGGTGCGCTTGGCGGTCCGGGCGACCATCCGGACGAGCTGGTCCAGCCGGCGCTCGTCCTCGACGACCATGATTCCCTTGCCGGACACGCCGAAGGCGTCCTTGACGCCGACCCGTCGTCCCGCCGCCAGTGAGGCACGGGCCTCTTCGGCGGCGGCGGTGAACTCGTCGACCGTCTCGCACTCCCAGCCGGTGGCCTGCGGCAGTCCCAGCTCGTCCGCGACCCGCCGGCTGTAGATCTTGCTGTTGACGGACTTGACGAGCGCGGCGGGCGGCAGCGCCGGAGTGAGGCCGGTCAGCTCACACAGCCGGTCCTCCAGGACGGACATGCCGTGCGGCAGCAGACGCGCGCCCCGCTCCGCCAGTTGCCTCAGCGATCCGATCAGACGCGGTGAGAGCAGCGCGTCGGCGCTGACGGTGTGCGCGGGGTCATGGGAGTCCGTGACGAGGATCTCCGGCAGGTCGAGGCCGAGCCCTTCGAGGTAGCCGAGATAGCCGGGATCGGGCGCCGACTTCAGTACGACGCAGTCGCCTTTGCCCGCCAGCAGCAGGGCGAACTCGTCCATCCTGTTGACGATCGCCGCCGAGGCGCTGCTTCCCACTGTGGGCAGGCCGACCTCGTCCCTGGCCCACTCGTCCTCCACCTCGAAGTTGCCGAGCAGGACGAACGGGGTCCGCGGATCGCCGGTGCAGGCGCTCTTCACGCCGTCGAGGAAGTTCAGGCTCTTGAGTGGTGGGGACGGTGACATGGAGTTCCTTCTGTCTCGTTCGTGTGGGTGGGATCCGGCGCGCTCCGCCTGCCGGCGACGCGGGACGTGCGGGTCAGTGGCGCAGGACCGCGGCGGAGAACGTCGCGCCGAGACCGACGGCGGCCATCAGATAGAGGTCTCCGGGCCGGAGGCGTCCCGCCTCACGCGCGTGCACGTAGTTGATGAAGGGATCGGCGGTGAAGCAGTGTCCCGTCACCGGGATGTTGTCGAGGTAGACCCGGTCCATCGAGATGCCGAGGGCCTTGCATGTCCACTGCCAGGAAAGGCGGTTGACGTTGTGCGGCAGGATCAGGGCCAGATCGTCGAAGTCCACACCCGCGTCCTCGGCCGCGTCCCGCATGACGGCGGCCAGTGTGTCGTTGTGTTCTTTGAGGAACATGGGATCCAGCGGGTACGGCGGAAACTCACCGCTGTACTGACCGCGGGTGACGGTCGCGAAGCCGAGCAGCCGGTCCCGCTGTCCGTCGGCGGAGACAAGGCAGGCCGCGGTGCCCTCACCCATGACCGTGCTCTCGGGAATGATCTGCAGAGTGCGGCTGAACACCTTCTCGCCGGTGACGACCAGGGCCAGGGCCGTGGCGTCTCCGTCGGCGGCGAGCAGCCGCCCGGCGAGATCCATGGCGAACACGCCGGTCGCGCAGCCGTGCTGGGTCAGGGTGAAGCCGATGGCGTTGGCCAGTCCCAGCTCCGCGCAGAGGTCCTCGACGGTGTTCTCACCCGCCGGTTCGACGGTGGACACGGTCCGTGCGTAGACGACGTATCGCACCCGGTGCTCGTTGCCGCGCAAGGCCGTCAGAGAGTTCACCGCCGACCGCAGGGTCGTCCGCAGATCGTCGTCCGGGGCCCGGCGCACCGACCTGAGCCCGTAGAACCTGCGGAATGTCCACATGAGGCTGTCCTCGGCGGCCACCTCCGCGCCGATCTCGGTGATCCCGACGCTCGACTCGGGCAGATGGCAGCCGACTTCCACGAGAGCGGTCATGCTCCTTCTCCGATCTCGTCGGCGCCGACACCGGCGGGCGCGGGCGCGGCAGGCGGGCCGTCGTACGGGGATCCGGCGGCCGGCCACCACAGGTCGTCCGGCGTGAGCGCGTCGGCGGTGTATTTGCCGAGCGAGCTGATCAGCAGGCGGGTCTCCAGCGCCAGGCTCTCGGCCAGCCGGACCAGTCCGGCCTCCGGGTCCTCGTCGACCGCGACGAGCGCCGCCCGGCCCAGTCCCGCCGCGGTGGCGCCGAGCGCGAGGCCGCGTACCACCCGGCTGCCTTCCCACATGCGTCCGGTCACCAGCAGACAGCCCTCCGGGCGGCCGATCCGGCGCAGGCATTCCGCCAGCGGCAGGCCGACATGGTCGAGGAAGGTGCGAGGCGCCCAGCCGGTGCCGCCCTCCGCGCCGTCGACGGTCACCGCGTCCGCACCGGCGCGCCATGCCGTGGCGGCGGCCGTGGCGATGTCGCGGCCCGGGTGGAACTTCACCCACACCTTGGCCCTCGGGAAGTTGTTGCGCATGAACCGCACCTGCTGGCGCACGATCTCCTCGGTGAAGGTGCCTGGGCTGGCGCACCGCAGCACGCTGCCGGAGTCCGCGCCGAACACCTCGCGCACCGAGAAGCGGTTGGCGAGCCGCAGCCCTTCGGCCCGCTCCATCACCGTCATACCGCCCAGGCCCGGTTTGGCGCCCTGGCCGATCTTCAGCTCGAAGGCGAGCCGTCCCGACTCCAGCAGCGGGCGTGTCGCCGGGTCGCTGTAGACGAGGTTCCAGACCTCCGAATCGGCGTCCTCGGTGCTCTGCTGCACCGTCACTCCGCCGAGGCCGGCCGGGGATTCGTCGAGGTAGGCGTGGATCCGGGCCAGCATCGCCGGAGCGGCCCGGCCGGAGCCCTTCCGGTATCCGTGCACCGGCACCATGTTCTCGCCGATGACCATGGGGACGCCGAGTCTGCCGGCCTGCCGGCTCGCCGCGATCCCGAGGTCGCCGCTGCCCGCCCGGGTGGACCCGAACGCCGACAGGAACACCGGCAGGGTGGAGCGGAAACCGCCGATGACGGTGCGCAGGTCGACATCGTCGTCCAGCGGCTCACGGCCCAGCGCGATGAGCTTCTCCAGCCGCCGGGGCATGAAGACCGGCGGGACGATCCGGGCCCGGTCCAGCTCGTCGCCGTATCCGTGGCCGGGGCCGGGCACGTCCGCGCCGAACAACTCGGTGCCGTACGCGGCCACCGGCGGGAACACCTCGCCGGTCCCGTTGCGGGCGCGGGCCCGCACCTGCCGCTCGGGAAAGCCCTGTGCGCGCAGACCGCTCATGGCGCGATCACTCCCGGCAGCTTCGGATAGGCGCTGACCTGCCAGAGCGCGTCGAGGCCGGTGAGGAAGCGGACCAGCCGCTGGACGCCCATGCCGAAGCCCGAACTCGCCGGAATGCCCTCGCGTGCCAGGCTCAGATACCACGCGTACTTGGCGGGGTTCTCACCGCTCTCCCGCATCCTGGTGACGATCGTGGCGTAGTCGGTCTCCCGCTCGCTGCCGCTGACCAGTTCGCCGTAGCCGCCGTGCGCGATCAGATCGAAGTTGCGCAGCGTGCCGGGCCGGTCCGGCGCCTCACGGTCGTAGAACCCGCGGGAGCCCTTCGGGTAGTCGGTGATGAAGAAGGGCCGGTCCGCCTGCCGGGACAGCGCCTCCTCACCGGCCCAGTCGATCTCGGCGTCCGCGCTCTGCCCGTGGCCCTGGCCGTGCAGCCGTCCGACGGCCTCCTCGTGCGTGTGGACATCGAACTTGCCGGTGAGCAGCTCGGCGAACGAGAGCTCGTCGCGGCCGAGTCCGCGCAGGACCTCCGGCACCGTCTCCCACACCCGCGCGGTGACATGCGCGAGCAGTCCCGCGGCGATCTCCATCACATCGTCCCTGGACGCGCCGGCCATCTCCACGTCGATCTGGTGAAACTCGACGAGATGCCGTCCGGTGCCCGCCGTCTCCGGAGGTTCCACTCGGACGTTCGGCGCGATGTAGAAGAGCTTGCCGAAGCCGCGCAGCGACGCCTGCTTGTAGAGGATCGCGCTGGTCATGAGTTTGTACGGCTCGCCGTAGTAGTCGACGTCGAGCGCCTTGGCACCGCGTCCGCCGGGATCGGTCACCGGGCCGACGAGTGGTGGCAGGAGTTCGGTGAAACCGTGTGAGCGCAGGAACTCCCGCGCCGCGTACAGCGCTTCCTGCTGTACGGACATGGCGGCCCTGAGCGACGGCGAGCGCAGATGCTCGCCGAGCGGTGCGGGCCCGTTGCCGTCCGCCGCGTTGCTTGCGATGTCGTCCGTGTGGAGCATCTCGCCTCCTGGCTTCATTGGTCGAACTTCCGTGCGACGCTGTGCAGAGCGGACAGCAGTTGCGTCGAGGTCATGGCGGATCGCGCACTGGGCGCGGGACTCGGTCTGATCGGCATCGCGCCCACCGCCGACCAGCGGAGCCGTCCGGCGTGGTCGATAAAGCTCCGGGACCGGCCGGCGTTGTCCGGGTGCAGACAGAACGGGACATCCAGATAGCCGCGGCGGAACGCCGTCTCCAGGGCCCGGCCGAGGTCGTCGCCGAGATCGAGGACCGCGGTGACGAAAGCGCGCGCCTCTTCGTAGACCCCGCTGTCCAGAGGCGGGTGAGGATTCGCCGTACCGCGCGTGGCCGCTGCCGTGGCGGCGGCGGTCTCCAGCGCTCGCACGTTCTCTCCGACGGTCGGGATGCGGTGCGCCTCCGCTGCCGTCTTGACGATCAGCCGCCGCGCTCCGGACCGTACGGCCAGCTCGGCGGATCTCTCCAGCAGCCGCCGGGCGCCGCTCTCCGAGGTCGGATAGACGCCCATGTACGTGTAGAGAACGACGTGCCAGTCGGTCTCGGCCGGCAGGAACTCGGTGGCGAGCCGGCGCAGTGCCCGGACCGCCTCCTCGTCCTGGGCGGGATCGGTCTGCTGCGCGTAGCTCATGGACACGCTGTTGACGCCGTGCCGGGTGAAGAAGACCGCTTCGAGCACACTGATCGCCACCAGCAGGCCGGGCGGGCAGAGCTGGCCCAGCATGCAGCCGCCGAAGCTCTCCAGATGCGGTGTCCTGGCCGAACCGGCGAGCAGCGCGCAGGTGAGCGTCCAGTTCTTCACCGACTCGCGCAGCGGGGTGCGGCCGTAGGGCAGGCAGTAGGAGACCGGTCCGCCCTCGGTGGCTTCCAGACCTGCGGCGGTGAGGGCCTGGACGATGCGCTGGGGCCGCGACGAACCGTGGCGTACCTGCACCGGAAAGGACTCGTCCAGCAGCCCGTCCAGCACGGCCCGGGTGGAGCTCAGTGAATGGGAGACGATCGGGTAGCCGTTGAGCCGCGCGCCTTCCGCGAGGGCCTTACGGGCCGCCGCGTGCTCGCCCAGCCGTGTGTAGCTGTCGATGGTGAGGGTGCCGACGGTGGTGGCCGCGGCGGACTTGGTCCGCGCCAGCCCGGCACGCATCCGTGCCAGGTCGCTGAAGCCCATCCGTGGCTGGACGACCAGCCGGCCGGCCGCCGCCGAGTCCGCGACGAACCGTCCGAAGGGCGATCGCCGCACCGTCGGAGAGACACCGGCGCCATGGCCGCGCGGTGCGTCGGCGGTGTACGGGATCCCGGGCCCGGTCATGTCGCCACCCGCCTGGTCCGCAGGGCCGGCGACGCACCGGCCGCCAGCGCCGAGACGAACTCCTGGAAGGCGGTCAGGTCACCGTCGTCGAAGACGGCCGTGAAACCGGCGGTGAGCAGCCGCAGAGCGCTGTCCGCGTCGCCCGCGCCGGTCACTCCCAGCTTGCCGCCGATCACGACCGGGACCTCGGCGAGCGCCGCGTCCCGTCGCAGCCGCGTGATGGCCGTGAGCCCGTCGCGATACCCATGACCGTTGACACTGCTGATGACGACCAGGTCGGGAGCGTGCGCCCGGCACCGCCGGACCAGCAGCTCGTCCGGCACACACGGGCCGAGGTTGACCACCTGGTGACCCATCTCCTCGATGAGGAGCTGGAGAAAGACCAGGTTCCAGTTGTGCGAATCCGATGCGCTACTGGTCACCAGGACCTTGAGCCCGCACTGCGACAGCACCATTGACGCTCTCCGAAAAGATGTGGGGTCCCCGTGTTGTCGGACGAATTCCGCGACCGGGGCCATTCCTTGTGGCGCACTTAAAATATAGAAGCGCTGTCGTGGTGCCGACGGAAGTTGATGCGGCAGTAATGCGGGCAGTCGGTGGATATGATTGCGACGGCCGGCATGCGACAAAGAGCGACGGCCCGCCGCGCCGATGGCGGGACGGGCCGTCGCTGCTGACGGATATTCAGGAGTACCGGGCCGTGCGTTCAGGAGTACTGGGCGACCAGGCTCTTCGGCCGGATATCGGTCCAGTGTGTCTCCACATAGTCCAGAGCCTCCTGACGAGTGCCCTCACCTCGGGCTATGTCCCAGCCTGCGGGCACCTCGGCAAAGGCAGGCCACAGGGAGTGCTGTCCCTCGTGGTTGACCAGGACAAGGAAGGTGCCGTCGTTGTCGTCAAAGGGGTTGGTCATCAGGAGTTCCTCTTCTTATTGAGAGTGGCGGGAATTTCTGGCAGTGCGGAAAGCTTCCGCTGGAGAATGCGGCCGATCTGTGCGAGGGGTTCTGGTTCTGTCATCCGAAGGTGAGTGGAATCAATGTCGTAGTCGTCCACCTTTCCTTCGACATGGCCGTTCCACCGGTCGATGGTGGGCGTGTTGGATCCTCTCCCGGCGGTGGCGGTGAAAAACACCGGATCGCCGACGAAGACCCGGGGCCGGTACGCGCGCATGATGTCGACGTGATTGCGGGCCGCGTCGACCAGTGCGGCCACCTCCGTCCTGGCGAAGCCCGCCAGCACCGGGTCCCTGCGCCGCAGCACCTGCACGACCGCGGCGGCGTCGAAACGGTCGAAGAACCCGGCGGGCAGGCCGTCCTCCTCGTCCTGCGGCCCGACCAGGATCTCCAGGCTCTCCCGGTCGGTGAGCGGGATCGCGGCCTCCTCGGCCGGTACCGGATAGGAGTCCAGCAGCGCCAGCAGCTCCACCTGCTCACCGGTCTCCTGGAGCCGGGTGGCGATGGCGTGTGCGACGACACCGCCGAAGGACCAGCCGAGCAGCCGGTACGGTCCTCGCGGCTGGACCTCGCGGATCCGCGCCAGGTAGTCGTCCGCCATCTCCTCGACGCTCGCCGCGCGATAGCCGGGCCGGGTCAGCGCCCGGGTCTGGAGCGCGTAGAGCGGACCGTCCAGATGCCGGGTGAGCCCGGCGTACGGCCATCCCATCCCGGCGCCGGGATGGAGGCAGAACAGCGGGCGCCCGCCGCCTTCCGCGCGCAGCGGCAGCAGCACGCCCAGAGCGTCCGCGCCGGCCTCCTCGCCCAGCAGACCGGCCACGGTCGGCGAGCGGAACAGATCGCGGACGCCGAGATCCACATCCAGCGCGGCCCGGACCCGGCTCATCAGCCGGACCGCCAGCAGGGAGTGTCCGCCGAGGTCGAAGAAGTTGTCGTCGATGCCGACCTGGCCGAGGCCGAGGATGTCGGCGAACAGACCGCAGAGAATCTCCTCGCGGGAGGTGCGGGGACCGCGTCCGGTGGCGGTGGTGTCGTGGACGGGCGCGGGCAGAGCGCGCCGGTCCAGCTTGCCGTTGACCGTCAGCGGCAGGGCGTCGAGCACGACGACGGCCGACGGGACCATGTAGTCGGGCAGTCGCTCGGCGGCGGCCGCGCGCAGCGCGGCCTCGTCGAGGACGGCGCCGGGCCGCGGTACCACGTAGGCGACCAGACGCTTGTCGCCGGGCCGGTCCTCGCGTACCACCACCGCGACCCGGCCCACCGAGGTCCGCTTGGCCAGTACGGCCTCGATCTCGCCCGGTTCGATACGGAAACCGCGGAGCTTGACCTGGCCGTCGGCGCGGCCGACGAAGCGCAGTTCGCCGTGTCCGGTCCAGGCCACCAGATCGCCGGTGCGGTACATCCGGCTCCCGTTCGAGGCGAAGGGATCGGGCACGAACCGGTCCGCCGTCAGCGCGGCGCGCCGGATGTATCCACGGGCGACATGGCCGCCCGCGATGTACAGCTCGCCGGTGGCACCACGCGGCACCGGGTGCAGCCGGCCGTCCAGGACATAGGCGCGGGTGTTGTCCAGCGGACGGCCCAGATGCACGGCCTCCGGCAGTCCCTGGGAGCGGTGGTAGCGCCTGAGATGCGAACCGAAGGTCGTCTCCGTGGGGCCGTAGACATGCACCACCGCCGTGTCGGGGCAGTGCTCAAGGACGCGGCGGACCAGGGCCGGTGACACGACGTCACCGCCACTGCCCACCTCACGGAGCAGCCTGAGTGTGTCCAGCGCCTCCTCGGCCATGACATGGAACAGACCGACGGTCAGGAACGCGGCGGTCACCTGGTGCTTCCTGATGGTGCGGGTCAGTTCCCGTACGTCGGCGCCGTCGCCGGGAGCCACCACGAGCCGGCCGCCGTTGAGCAGCGGCACCCAGATCTCGTAGGTCGAGGCGTCGAAGCCGTAAGGGGAGTGCACCAGCACGCGCCGGTGCACGTCCGGGTCCCAGCAGCGGTCGGCGGCGAGCTGGGCGACATTGTGGTGGGTGACGCCGACGCCTTTGGGCCGGCCGGTCGAGCCGGAGGTGAACATGATGTACATCAGCGCCTGGTCGTCCGTCTCCACCAGCGGATCGCCGGCCGGAGTATCCGCCGGAGCGGGCGAGTCCGCCGCCAGGACCACCGTCCCGGCGGCCCGTTCTCCTCGTACGGCCTCGCCGTCGAGCGTGGCCGCGTCGGCGAGCAGGACGGTCGCGCCGACCTCCGCCATGATCATGCGTACGCGGCTGCCGGGCGCGCGGGTGTCGATGGGTACGTAGGCGGCGCCGGTTTTGAGGACGGCGAGGGTGGCGGTGATGAGGTGGGGGCTTCGGTCCATGAGGATGCCGATGGCGTCCTGTGGTTGTACTCCGGTCTGGATGAGTTGGTGGGCGAGTGTGTTGGCGCGTTGGTTGAGTTCGGTGTAGGTGAGGTGTTCGTCTTCGTAGGAGAGGGCGATTCGGTGGGGTGTGCGGTGTGTCTGGGCTTCGAAGAGTGTGTGGACGGGTCCGGTGGGGGCGTTGTCGGTGGTGGTGTTGTTGTATTCGTGGTGGAGCCAGTGGTGTTCTTCGGTGGTGAGGAGGTCGATGTCGTCGATGTGCTGGTGTGGGTCGGTGGTGACGGTGTGGAGGATCTGGCCGAGGCGGGTGGCGATAAGCTCGGCGGTCGCCGGATCGAACAGATCCGCCGCGTACTCCAGAAAGCCCCGCAGACCGCGAGGCGCGCCGTCGGCGTCGCGCAGCTCGCGAAGCGACAAGGTCAGATCGAACTTGGCCACGCCGGTGTCGACGGGCACGGGAGCGCCGTCCAGCGGCGAACCGGAACCGTCCGGCTCCGCGCCGTTCTCCAGCAGCAGCATCACCTGCACCAGCGGGTGGTGCGCGGTGGAGCGTGCGGGGTTGAGGTGTTCGACGAGGCGCTCGAAGGGAAGGTCCTGGTGGGCGTAGGCGGCGAGGTCTGTCTCTCTTACGCGGTGGACGAGTTCGGTGAAGGTGGGGTTGCCGGAGGCGTCGGTGCGCAGGACGAGGGTGTTGACGAAGAAGCCGACCAGGTCCTCCAGTGCGTCGTCGCCGCGTCCTGCCACGACGGTGCCGATCGGCAGGTCGTGGCCGGCGCCGAGCCGGGAGAGCGTGACGGCCAGCGCGGCCTGCAGCACCATGAACACCGTCGCGCCGCTCTCCGCCGCGATCCGCGCCAGCCCGTCGTGTATCTCCTCGCTCAGGATGACGGGCGCCAGGCCGCCGTGATGACTGGCGACCGGCGGGCGCGGCCGGTCGGCCGGCAGGTCCAGCACGGCGGGCGCGCCGTCCAGCACGGTGCGCCAGTGGTGGAGCTGACGGCTCAGCACGCTGTTCGGGTCGGACTCCGACCCGAACAGCCGCCGCTGCCAGAGGGTGTAGTCCGCGTACTGCACGGGCAGCGGCTCCCAGTGGGGCTCGTGTCCGGCGAGCCGGGCGACACAGGCCGCGGACAGGTCGGACATCATCGGCGCCATGGACCAGCCGTCGGCCGCGATGTGATGGACGAGGATCACCAGCACCTGCTCGCCGGTGTCGTCCACCTCCAGCAGCCAGGCTCGCAACGGGATCTCCGTGGCCAGGTCGAAGACATGTCCCGCCGCCGTGTCGATGGCCTTGGCCAGTTCCTCGCGGGAGGTGCGCACCACGCTCAGCTCCGGTCGGGCGTCCGGCAGGATGAGCTGGTACGGCTCACCGTCCGCCGCGCGGTACACCGTCCGCAGCACCTCGTGCCGCGCGGCGACATCGGCCAGCGCCGAGGCCAGGACAGCCGGGTCCAGCGCCCGGTCGAGATGTACGACGACAGGGATGTTGTATGTGCCGCTCGGTCCGTCGAGTTCGTTGATGAACCACAGCCGGCGCTGTGCGAACGACAACGGCATCCGCTCGGCTCGCTCCGCCGGTACCAGCGCCGCCCGGCTCACCGGCTGGGCCGCCTCGCCGATCCGCCGGTCCAGACCCGCCACCGTCGGCGCCTGGAACAGGTCCCTGATCGTCGCCTCGGCTCCGAGCGCTGAGCGCACCCGGTTGATGAGCCTGCCGGCGAGCAGGGAGTGTCCGCCGAGGTCGAAGAAGTTGTCGTCGATGCCGACCTGGCCGAGGCCGAGGACGTCCGCGAACAGTCCGCAGAGAATTTCCTCGCGAGGCGAACGCGGACCGCGTCCGGTGCGCGCGGCGCCGCGCACCGGAGCAGGCAGCGCCGCCCGGTCGAGTTTGCCGTTGGCTGTGAGCGGCAGTGCGTCGAGGACGACCACGGCGGAGGGCACCATGTAGCCGGGCAGCGTCTCGGCCGCCCAGGACAGCGGCGCCGCCTCGTCGAGAGAGGCGCCGGCCCGCGCGACCAGGTAGGCGACGAGCCGCTTGTCGCCCGGCCGGTCCTCACGGATGACGACGGCGGCCTGTCCGACCGACGGATGGCGGCCGAGGACGGTCTCGATCTCGCCGGGTTCGATGCGGAAACCGCGGATCTTGACCTGGGAGTCGGCGCGGCCGACGAAGCGCAGTTGTCCCGCCGCGGTCCATCTCACGACATCTCCGGTGCGGTACATGCGTTCACCGGTGGCGCTGAACGGGTCCGCGACAAACCGGTCCGCGGTCAGACCCGGTCGGCCCAGATAGCCGCGGGCCACATGCGATCCCGCGAGATAGAGCTCGCCCGTGCCGCCGCGAGGGACGGGACGCAGGCGGTGGTCCAGGACATGGGCGCGCGTGTTGTCCATCGGCATGCCGAGATGGACCGCGTCGAGCACCCGGTCCGCCAGGCCGAAGCGCTGATGGTGAGAGCCGAAGGTCGTCTCGGTGGGCCCGTAGGAGTGGACCAGCACGGTGTCCGGGCAGTGTTCCAGGACGCGCCGCACGGCGCCGGGCGAGACGACATCGCCGCCGGTCCAGACCTCCCGCAGCAGCTTGAGCGTGTCGAGGGCCTCCTCGGCCATGACATGGAACAGACCCACGGTGAAATACGCGGCCGTGACGCCGTATGTCTCGATCGTGCGGGCCAGCGCCCGCACATCGGCGTCGTCACCGGAGGCCACGACCAGTTGGGCGCCGTGCAGCAGCGGGATCCAGATCTCATAGGTCGAGGCGTCGAAGCCATAGGCGGAATGGACCAGCATCCGGCGGTGGTTGTCGAGGTCCCAGCAGCGGTCGGCGGCGAGCTGGGCGACATTGCGGTGGGTGACGCCGACGCCTTTGGGCCGGCCGGTCGAGCCGGAGGTGAACATGATGTACATCAGCGCCTGGTCGTCCGTCTCCACCTGAGGGTCGCCGGCCGTAGCCGGCTCGGTGACAGGGAGATCCGCGACGATGATCCGGCTGCCGGCCCGCTCCTCCTGGCGCACGGCCTCGCCGCTCAGCCGGGCCGTGTCCGTGAGCAGGACGGTGGCACCCACTTCCTCCATGATCATCCGAACCCGGGAAGCCGGCAGACCCGTACCGATGGGTACGTAGGCGGCGCCGGTCTTGAGGACGGCGAGGGTGGCGGTGATGAGGTGGGGGCTTCGGTCCATGAGGATGCCGATGGCGTCCTGTGGTTGTACTCCGGTCTGGATGAGTTGGTGGGCGAGTGTGTTGGCGCGTTGGTTGAGTTCGGTGTAGGTGAGGTGTTCGTCTTCGTAGGAGAGGGCGATTCGGTGGGGTGTGCGGTGTGTCTGGGCTTCGAAGAGTGTGTGGACGGGTCCGGTGGGGTCGTTGTCGGTGGTGGTGTTGTTGTATTGGTGGTGGAGCCAGTGGTGTTCTTCGGTGGTGAGGAGGTCGATGTCGTCGATGTGCTGGTGTGGGTCGGTGGTGGCGGTGTGGAGGATCTGGCCGAGGCGGGTGGCGATGAGCTCGGCGGTCGCCGGATCGAACAGATCCGTCGCGTACTCCAGAAAACCGTCCAGTCCCTGAGGCACACCGTCGGCGTCGCGCTCTTCACCGAGCGTCAGCGTCAGATCGAACTTGGCGAGACCGGAGTCGAAGGGCATCTCCGTACCGGCCAGCGGCGAGTCACCGGTCTCCGGCGCCACGGCGTTCGTCAGCATCAGCATGACCTGCACGAGCGGGTGGTGTGCGGTGGAGCGTGCGGGGTTGAGGTGTTCGACGAGGCGCTCGAAGGGAAGGTCCTGGTGGGCGTAGGCGGCGAGGTCTGTCTCTCTTACGCGGTGGACGAGTTCGGTGAAGGTGGGGTTGCCGGAGGCGTCGGTGCGCAGGACGAGGGTGTTGACGAAGAAGCCGACCAGGTCCTCCAGTGCGTCGTCGGCGCGTCCTGCCACGACGGTGCCGATCGGCAGGTCGTGGCCGGCGCCGAGCCGGGAGAGCGTGACGGCCAGCGCGGCCTGCAGCACCATGAACACGGTCGCGCCGCTCTCCGCGGCGATCCGCGCCAGCCGCTGATGCGCCTGTCCGTCCAGGGCGAAGGGAATCACCGCGCCGGTGTGTGTGGGTGTGGCGGGTCGTGGGCGGTCGGTGGGGAGTTCGAGGACGGGTGGTGCGTTGTGGAGTGTGGTGTGCCAGTGGTGGAG